>JBFFLX010000027.1:0-30747 GCA_041554435.1 Bacteroidales bacterium | reverse complement strand
TTTTATAGTATTTTATGCCTATCTGGGGTATGGAATCCTGCTTTTTGTGCTCGTTCAACTTAAGCGACTTTTTATTGGTAACAATAAGAATATCGACGAAAATTATGAACCCGAGGTTACCCTTTTTGTAGCAGCCTACAATGAAAAAGATTATGTTGATGCCAAAGTAGAAAACTCATTTAGTTTGGAATACAATCCAAAAAAGGTTCGCCAGGTATGGGTTACAGACGGTTCTAATGATGGCACACCAGATATTTTGAAAAAATATTCCGACAAGGGAGTAGAAGTATATCATGAAGATGCTCGTGGAGGAAAAATTGGAGCCATGAACAGAGGAATGAAATTCGTTAAGTCGCCTATAGTTATTTTCTCCGATGGAAATACCATGCTTGGAAAGGAATCTATCCAGAGAATTGTCAATTTATTTAAGGATCCTAAGGTCGGATGCGTTTCTGGTGAAAAACGTATTTTCAAAAAAGATGCAGATACTGCTGTTGGTAGCGAAGGTATTTATTGGAAATACGAATCGAAACTTAAAAAGTGGGATGCAGAATTATATTCTGTTGTTGGTGCAGCAGGAGAATTATTTGCCATTAGAACCGAATTATTCAGAGAGGTTGAAAAAGATACACTCCTGGATGATTTTATAATTTCATTGCGCGTTGCAATGGATGGCTATACAATTCAATACGATCCTGAAGCCTATGCCATAGAAAGTTCATCAGCTAATGTTAAAGAGGAATTAAAACGTAAAATAAGAATTGCAGCTGGTGGAATACAATCGATAATTAGGCTTAGCCCGCTACTTAATATTTTCAAATATAAAACACTTAGTTTCCAATACATATCACACAGAGTGCTTCGATGGACAATAGCTCCTCTAGCACTTCCCTTCATTTTTATATTCAATTTATTTCTGGCTCTCGACGCAGGAATAACTTCATTTACAAATATTTACACTTTGCTCTTCTATGCCCAAATAGTGTTTTATGTATTTGCAATGCTTGGCTGGATACTTGAAAACAAAAAAATTAGTATTAAGATATTATTCATTCCCTATTACTTTTTTGTGATGAATTATGCAGTATATCTTGGTTTCGGCCGATTTTTAAAAGGTCAACAATCGGTGAATTGGGAAAGAGCAAAACGCGGATCATGAATAAATTAGTTTATAGTATACTTTTTATTCTGTTTATTTCGATAATAACAGTATCAGCTCAGAATTGTGATATAATAATCGATGCCGCTGATGTTGTTGTTGATGGTGATAATATAAGTGTAAACCCTGGAAATACTATTTGCATCACAGCCTCTCAAAAAGATTTTCTATTAATAAGAAATATTCATGGTACTGAGAGCAATCCAATTACAATAATAAACAATGGTGGACAAGTAATTTTCGACACCGATCACTTCTATGGTATCAAATTAGCCAATTGTTCCTTTATTAAGTTCATGGGCAATGGATCGGAAGATTTTACTTACGGGTTTAAAGTAAAACGTGTTGGACAGGGAGCAGGGTTTTCAATCGACGAACTAAGTACCAATATTGAAGTTTCTAATGTTGAAATTAGCAATACACTTATAGCTGGCCTTTATGCAAAAACTGATCCCGATTGTTCTTTTACGTCCAGCCGCGATAATTTTACTATGTATTCATTACATATCCACGATTGTTACTTCCACGATATTGGTGATGAAGGAATGTATATCGGACACTCTAAATACGTGCAAGGAGTTCATCTTGAATGCGATGGCAATGATACAATTATCTATCCGCATGTTATTAAAGATGTTAAAGTATATAATAATATTTTGGAACATCTGGGTTGGGATGGGATTCAGGTTTCATCAGCCGTTGAAAACTGCAGTATACACGATAATATAATACGATACGATTCTGAAAAAGAAATTACATATCAAATGTCAGGAATCCTTATTGGTGGAGGATCCAGCTGCGATTGCTACAATAATCAGATTTTTGATGGCAAAGGAGATGGTATCGATGTATTAGGTTTGGGAAATTTTAAAGTGTTTAACAACCTGATTGTAAGAGCAGGAAAAAGTTTTGAGCCCGGCAACCAGAATTCTTCAAAACATGGCATTTATGTGGGTGATGTATTTACTCTGTCAAATTCAGAATTCAAATTGTATAATAATACTATCGTAAGTCCTAAATCTTACGGTATTACATATAATAACGATGTGGCACAGAAAGGAATTTTGTATAATAACCTTATTGTCGACCCTGGCCAGAAAAGTCAAGGGGATGTGGCATTTATAAATAACCTTGTTTCTGCATCTAAATTAGTAGTTGGAAATAATTTAAACGCATATGAAATTACTGAAGCTGGTTTTGATAATCCATCGGCAGATAACTATAAATTAAACGAACAATCAGCAGCTGTTGATTTAGGCAAAAACCTTAGTAGTGAAGGCATTACTTTCGATATTTTAAATAATTCAAGACCTTATAATACTTTTTATGATATTGGTGCTTACGAATTTCGTCCTATCGGAATCGGTGAAGTTTCAGAGAGTAAGGAAAAAGTTAGCAATGTTTTTCCTAATCCTGCACATAATACTGCCTGGGTATCTGTAATTCCTACATTTACAGACTATTATACATTTGAACTATTGAGTGTAGATGGTAAAAGACTGATGTCATTTTCTCAAATCTGTGAAGCAAACACTGATAATAAAATTAAAATTAATTTAGAGAACTTTAATCCTCAGTTATACATATTACAAATTAAAACTTCCAATACAACTATAAATCGAAAAATTATAATCGAATAAACTACGGTATGAATTCATTTATAAAAAACATCCTTTCGGATTCCAACGCTAGAAAGTTTAAGCAAGTTTTCTTACGACTTAGGGGATTATTCTATTATGGAAATAAATATTATTGTAATATTTGTAATAAGTCATTTAGAAAGTTTTTGGATGGAGGTTTTGATTTGCAGGTGATTAAGGATATGGAAATTGTTGGAGCAGGTAGAAGACCACATATATGCCCCAATTGCCAAAGTACTGACCGCGACAGACTTATAAAATCATTTTTCGATAATAATAAGGATTTGATGGCTGGTAAAATAAAACTATTGCACATAGCTCCGGAACCTTCTTTAAATAATTATCTGAAAAAATTAAAAAACATCAATTATATTACTGCTGCAAAATATCATGAAGGAATTTATTATCCGGAAGATATGATATTGGTAGACCTTACAGATATGCATTTCTCTGATTCGGAATTCGACTTTATTATTTGCAATCATGTACTGGAACATATTGATAATGATAAACTTGCACTTAGTGAAATTTACAGGGTTCTTAGAAAAGGAGGAACAGCAATACTTCAGGTCCCCTTTTCAAATAAATTAAATAAAACCTACGAAAACTCTGATATAAAAACTGTTAAAGACCGAGAAGAGCATTTTGGTCAATTTGACCATGTGAGGCTTTATGGTAAAGATTATTCCAATAAACTAACTGATACAGGTTTTATTGTAAATATTTATAAGGCTAAAGATAAACTGGATAAAAAAGAAATCGACAGATTGAAACTATTTATTAATGAACCCTTGTTTGTAGTAAACAAATAATATTTCTGCACTATGGATGTAATGTATTACATAAGCATATTTATATTAATAATTTCCCTTTTTGGGCTCTTTTTCCTTATGCGAAAGAAATCATTTTGGAAAAATCTGCTTCAAAGGGAAAAAGAAAGTGTAGATAAAAATATTAATGAACTAAATTCCCCTGACAATAATTATGAAAATAGATATCAATTTGAATATGAATCAATTAAGTCGAATATTAACCAAATAGAAAACAATATTCAAAAACTTAATATTGCCAATAAAAAAGAAGAAGAGGCAAATTATATGAAAAATGTTTTCCTCACCAATGTAAGCAATGAAATAAGAAACCCTCTCAACGGAATTTTAGGATTTGCCAATTTGTTAAAAACTGAAATGGCCCAATTAAGCAGAGATGACTTATATGAGTTTAGTGATAATATTTCTCAAAGTGGAGAGAGTTTACTTAAAATTCTTAACGATATAATTGATATTAGTAGCATAGAGGCTGAAGATATTAGTTTTAACCTGGTGCCGTGTAATTTGAAAGAAATCATCGGAGAATCAATTGAAAATTACAGAAAGCTTGCCCACGACAAAGGAATAGAAATTATTTGTGATAACAACATTAATTATAGTGTTCTGTCTGATAAAGAAACTCTTTATAGAATATTCAACTCCGTAATTGATAATTCAGTTCGTTTTACTGATAAAGGATATGTTAGAATTTCAATAAGCAATGACAGTGGTAATATTATTATTAAAATTAAAGATACCGGTGTTGGTATAGATCCTTCATACATTCCTATGGTTTTTGAACCCTACCGAAGCGAAAATCTTGGATATTCAAATAAATATCAGGGTGCTGGATTAAGTCTGCCTTTGGCAAAAAAAGCCCTGAATGTCATGAAAAATGATATTACCATTGAATCACAAAAGGGTTTAGGAACAACTGTTATTATTAAGCTTGTAGAAACTGTTGATCAAAATACCGAAAAACCAAAGGAAGAAAAACCAAAAGCCAAGTCCAGTAATAGCCCGTGGTATCAAAAAAATATTTTGCTTGTTGAAGATGATAAAATAAATCAAATTCTGTTCACAAAACTCTTGGTGGGTAGTAACAACCTAATTATTTGCGGTTCCGGGGAAGAAACTTTGGATAAACTTAACGAATTGCTAATTGATCAATTTGATATCGATTTCATTTTAATGGATATTAACTTACCAGGAGAATATGACGGAATAACATTAATGCATAAAATTAAAAAAGAATGGAGCATATTAAAAAACAAACCTTTTATTGCTCAAACTGCTTATGCAATGTCGAATGAGAGAGAGAAATTTATTGATGAAGGATTTGACGGATACCTTTCTAAGCCTATTAAGAAAACGGAACTTGAAAACGTTGTGGAAAAAGTATTAAATTTGTAATTGTTTTTTTTGTGTTAAACAATTTACTTGGTTCTTAAATTCAAACTTATTTTCCCAAAATGGAACAACTGATGTATTAAAAGTAAATGTATAAATTTCAGAATCAACAGTTTATGCTTAATACAAAAAACGGCATATATATTGACTAAAATCAATACGTACTATTGAAATTAAATTGATAAATAATGATGGAAGTAAAAGGTCTAAAAATATTACTAATAGAAAATGATGAACTAAATATTAAATTTGTTAAAATTGTATTAGACAGACTGGGGCATCAAAGTGATATCGCTATTAATGGACAAGTAGGGCTTAGTTTATACATGAAAAACAAATATGATTTGGTTCTTATGGATCTTGAAATGCCTGAAAAGAATGGTATTGATGCTGCTATTGAAATAAGAGAATACGAAAAAAAGAATAAACTTAATCCGGTTAAAATTATTGCTGTTACTGCTTATGCAATGGAAACTGATCGTCAGAGTTGCTTTAATGCAGGAATGAATGATTTCCTTGCTAAGCCTTTTTTAGTTGAAGAGTTGGTCGAGTTGATTAACAAGCACTTTGCTGACGACAATGAGTTAATATCAAACATGATATACAACAAAAACTAAGTTGTCTTATGGAATGAAATAGATATTTTCCAAATTAAAAAGACATTAAGCCTTAATTATCGGCTTGCAGTTTAATATTTTCCAACGAAACTTTATAAACTAAAGTTGTAAAACCATCCACACCTTGCATACCTAATTTACCAACACCAATTGGGGAAGGTACTATTAGTTTTGATTTACCACCTTCTCTCATCATCCCCAGTCCCTGCATAAAACCTTTAGTATCAAACTCTTCTCCATAAGTAACATCCAAAGTTGGTAATTTAGCATCCATATTTGTATACAAAATTCTGCCATTTAAATCCGAAACTTCGAGTCGAATTGTACAAATATCTCCGGTATCTGGTTTTATTCCTCTACCCTTTTTTGTTTCAATATAATAAAGACCGGTTTCCAAAGGCGCTGTGGTAATTTCATTTTGTCTAATATATTGCAATAATTTACTACGCTCCAGTTTATACTTTTCCTGTTGTTTTGCTAAAACAGATTGCTGATATTCTTCTTTATTTTCAATCTTTTTAAGGGAAATATCATAATATAATAGTTCTCCTGGTTCAACAAAATCAGGTAGTTTGGGCATTCCTCCAGTCTTTAAATAAAAAGAATCAGCAACCACTACAAAAGACATAGAATCGCCAGGATTCATCATTTGTAAAGCATCATATAAATCACCTCTAAAAACATGATTGCTGACTGGAAATGACAATTCCTCATCCATCATTTTACTATCAAACAGAATAGTGTCAGATAAACCGAATTTCATATTAATTGTTACGTAACTACCTACTTTTGCTAAAGTAGTATCATCCGATTGATGATTGAACCTATAGTTTACACCACTGTCTGATAATTCGTAACCAGGATATTTCGAATCGGAACATGATGTAGTATAAAAAACAAATGTGCTTAAGATTATAAGCCATAAAATATGTCTTTTCATAAAATTTAATAATTATCAATTAATAAATGACTTAAGTATGATATATAGACAAAAAAAAGTCGCTGATGATTATTATCCTAATCAATCAGCGACATTAATATTTTATTTATTTAGTGTCTTTTATTCCTAATAGTTCAACATCAAATTTTAATGTTGCATAAGCAGGAATCATACCGCCGGCACCTCTAGGGCCATAGGCAATTGATGAAGGAATAATTAATGTTGCTTTACCTCCAACATTTAACATTGCTATACCTTCGTCCCATCCTGGAATAACACGACCGGCACCTAATGGAAATTCAAATGGCTGACCTCTGTCTACAGAACTATCAAATTTAGTTCCATCAAGCAAATAACCTGTATAATGTACTATTACAGTTTCGCCCTTTTGAGCTTTCTTACCATTTCCTTTTTCAGTTGAAATAAATATTAGTCCTGACTCTGTAGGCTCTTCAGTTATATTGTTGTCTTCCAAATACTTATCAAGTATTTCCATTTCTTCACCTTTTGCTAATTCTGCAGCGGCTTCTATTTCAGCGGCATCTTCTTCCTGAGATTTAACACTGATCAATTTTATGTTAAACATAATATTTTCTACACTATCAAATTGTGCAGGAGTAACCTTCTGACGGAATAATTTTATAAATACTGAATCAGTATTACAGGCAAATGTTGCGCTATCGCCTTCATGCATTAAATAAATACCTTCGTACAAATCACCCTTAAATACAGGCTCGTCTAATCTCATTTTAAGAGGCTGAGGCATTTCAGCACTGTTAAATAAAACTGTATCAGGAGTTTGATAACTCATACTTACCTCAATAATATCTCCCTTAACGGGAACTCTACCATCGGGATTTTTTTCATAGAATTTGTACTTCAGTCCATTTTCTGTAGTTTGATATTCACCATTTCCACTTTCACATGAAGAGATTACAACAGCAAAAACCAATAAAACCATTAATCCTAAAAATGTTTTTTTCATTGCTTTTAATTTAATATTAAACTGTAAATTACTGATTTGATTTCACTTACAGTACTAAAAATTTTTATTTTATTAATTATTTATTACTTTTATTTTATAAATCAATGTTGAGCGCGAAGGTATTCTTTTTTGGTCACCTAACAAACCGAAAGCCAGGAGCGATGGTATAATAATATTTGCTTCGCTACCCTTATTCAATAACAGTATTGCTTCCTCAAGCCCGGATTCAACTCTACCATGACCAACCACGAAAGATTTTACTCCATCATTTTTGGAAGAATAGACCAAATCTCCTGTTATAAGTCGGACTTCGTAATCTAAAATAACATAATCTCCTTTTTTAATGAGGGGGCCTAAACCTCTCTTCGTAATTTCTATTCGTAAGCCGGAACCTGTTTCAGTCATATTCCACTTATGTCTTCGAATATAGTTTTCAATATTTTCATTCTCTGTTCTAAGCAAATATTTATTTACTTTTTCAAGAGATTTATTACGTTCATTTACATTGATATCTTTTTCGCTTTTTTCATCGGGAACGCTCTCTGAGCAAGCAACAACAACTAAAATAACAGTAAGAACATATATTGCTTTAAAAAATTTCATTTTAGTAAGATAATTGTTCTTTATAGTCATTAAGTACGCTTTTAATACTTTTAATAACGTCTTCGATTGGTAAATTCAAATTTCCACCTGCTGCATTCCTATGACCGCCACCATTAAAATGTTTGCGGGCTAAATCATTCACAGAAAACTCCCCTTTCGAACGGAAACTTAATCGTATTTTGTTATCTTTTTCTGTAACAAGTATTGCAACATTAACTTTATCCATACTAAGTGCAAAATTCACAACACCTTCTGTATCACCAACCTGGTAATTAAATTTTTGTAAATCTTCCTTAGTTAAGTAAATCAAAGCAGTTTTAAGATTCTTCCAGACAAGCATCCTTTCATTTATAGAGTATCCCAATAATCGAAGTCTGTTTTCTGAAAACGTATTGTAAATTAAACCATGTAAGTGTCGGGCATCTATTCCGGTTTTTATCAGATTAGCCATTATTTCGTAGGTCTTTGAATTATTGCAAGAATGACTAAAGGAACCCGTATCAGTTATTATACAAGTGTATAAACATTGGGCTATGATTTCATTAATTAAGTTCTCATCACCCATGGATACAATAAAATCATAAATTAATTCTCCAGTAGAGGAAGTATTAACATCTGAAATAATATATTCGAAATTTTCAACTTCAGGATCGATATGATGATCAATAAGTATTTTTTTAGCTTTCGTAGCCTTTAATACATCAGTTACAGCCCCAACTCTGGATAATGCATTGTAATCAAGGCAGAAAATCAAATCAGCTTCATTTAATTTCTGTTTGGCAATTTTTGAATTTTTTTCAAAAATTATCAGATCATCTGAGCCAGGAAGCCAACTGTAAAAAGCCGGAAATTTATTTGGTACTATTGCGTCTACTATTGCCCCCTTTGCCTTTAAATAGTGATATACAGCAAGAGAAGATCCTATGGCATCTCCATCAGGATTAGTATGGGTAGTAATAACAATTTTGCGTTTATCTGAAATAAATTCTTGAATTTCTTTCCTTTGTTGTTTATTCAACATTGCATTTATTTGATTTAGACTGGCAAAGATAAAAATATCGTGTATTTTTGCGAAAATTTTAATTAAACTTAACTATGTCAGGAAATATCACATTTACGATGATAAAACCTAAAGCAATTGCCGATGGGCATATGGGTAATATCATAAAGAAAATTATTGAAGGCGGCTTCAATATTAAAGCGCTGAAATACACTCGTTTAACAAAGAACGACGCTAGAAAATTCTACGAAGTACATAAGGAGAGGCCTTTTTATAACGATTTGGTTGAATTTATGTCATCAGGACCAATTATTGCTGCCGTTCTTGAAAAAGAAAATGCAGTAGAAGATTATAGAACCTACATTGGATCAACCAACCCTGCAGAAGCAGCCGAGGGTACTATTCGTAAACTTTACGCCACTTCTATTGAAGCAAACGCAGTTCATGGTTCCGATAGTGATGAAAATGCTGCTATAGAATCAGGTTTCTTCTTCTCACAAAGAGAAATGTTTTAAGCAATACGAAAATATTTATAATAACAATGCCTTCTCTTTAATTAGGGGAGGCATTTTTTTTTAGTTTTTTGGGTTAAATTCTTCAAAACTCCCATCCCGATAAAGCAATATTATTTTTTTTATATCCTTTTCAGAACTTTCTAATTCATTTACTGTCATTTTGTCATCAATCTTATGTGCAAAATTCTCTCTGGAAGCCATATTTCTATTTGCAATTTTCTCTTCCTTCCCAGATATTTCCTCCGAAGATTCTTTATCGTTTTTCACAAATGGCTTCTCGAATTCAATTTCATTTTGCATTTGCCTTTTTTCACGTTCAGGAGTTTTACTCATTAAAATTGGACCTGACCCAAATAACAACCAATCTAAATTTAAATCAGGAAAATGATCCTTAAGTTTTAAAATGAAATCTAAACTAGGTTTGTTTCTTCCTGATAAAATATGTGAGACAGATGAGCGTTGCACTCCAATTTCATTAGCAAAACCCGAGGCAGTCATATTTTGAGTTTCAATAAAACGTTTTATTCTGTCTAACATTAGTAATCAATTTAATTACAAATTTAAACAAATTTGTCCTCATATGTAAACTAAATCCACAAAAAAGTTTAGGTTACAAATGTAACATCCGCATTATTTAAACAATATTATAGTTTATTTACTTTTATTAATTGTTTTTTAGATAGTTACAAAGTCATAATTTCAATAACTTTTCATTATCAATTAATACATATTATTTCAAGTAATATCTATATAATAATGTTTATATATCTGGCTATCTGTATATTAAACCTATTTATACTAACAAATTGCTATTGTTTACAAATGTATTCACAAATGTAAACATATTTATATTTGATGAATTTTTCAAACCTGCCTACTTATACTGCTGATTATTAAGTTGTTATGCTACTTTAGGTTACAAATGTATCATTATATTAAAGTCATTAAAAAAAAATGCATTAATTGCTTTGCAGAATAAGTTGGAGATATATAAACTGTATTAAAGCATATAAAATATGTGTTTTATTTATTCCAGCTTTACCTAGGCCTTAATTTCAAATTTACATCCCTCCTACTCCTTCAAAAATTAAAGGATAAATTAATATGATTATAAAATTTATTTTTTTTGCTTTCTGGAATTTTATCCTTAATAAAAAAAACGCCCTTTTACCTGGATCAATAAGAGCGAAAAATAACTATTCAAACGGTTCAACAAATTTCAGTACTTGCAAGTAATTTTCATATCAAATGTACCAAACAGTGAAAACCTGAAGCAATAATATTTATCTGTTATATGTTTCATCGGAAACAGAACTTGTAATTTTAAACTATCGGTTTCCTGACAATTTGACAAAATATGTTTGGAATAATAATTTTCCGGTTTTGAACAAATAGTTGTAAAGTGTAGGGGTTTAATATCTATTTGTTTATCATTGCCATAATCTGAATCAGATTATTACATTCTCTCCATATACTTAAGGAGCCCTTCTCGTTTTCGTGACGATACCGGAATCATAGTTCCATCTTCGAGTATTACGTTACCACCGAGCCCCATTTTAGCGAATCGGTTAACAAACTTCATATTTACCAAATAAGATTGATGTACACGATAGAAACCATATTCCGACAATAATGTCTCAAACTCTTTTAAAGTTTTAGAAATCAAGAGTTTATTCTTTTTAAAAAGAAACAACTCAGTATAATTTTTATCTGATTTACAGTGTGTTATATCCTTTATTTTAATGCTGTATACTGAATCGGTGGTATTAATACTAATTCTCTTATCGGGGTTTGATTTATTTATATTTGTATGGTAGTTGTTGAGTTTTGTATTAATTTCTTCATTTTTTGGCGGGTTTAATTCAGCCTTTTCGATGGCATCGATAAGTTCATTTGCATTAATAGGTTTTAGAACGTAATCGAGGGCACTTAGTTTTATTGCTTTTATTGCATATTGCTCATGGGCAGTAATAAAAATAAAATTAAAATCGATATTATCAATTTGTTTAAGCAAATCAAAACCACTTCCGTCAGGCATTTGAATATCCAGCAAAACCAAATCAGGCTTTAGTTTCCTTATAATACTAATACCTGTTTTTACATTTTCGGCCTGCCCTATTACTTCTACATTTTCGCAATACAATTCCAAAATATTGGCAATAACTTGTCTTGCATTTGGTTCATCATCTATAATAATAGTTCTAAGCATAATATAAATTATTATTTAATTCTATATTTGAAAGGCAGGTAAAAGCCTACTTTAGTGCCTTTAACACCTTTATTATCAGTAATTTCTTTTATGGAAAACTTAACTACAAATTTATGTTTCTTAGCCAGCACTTTTAATCTTTCTCTGGTTATTTCCAGTGCTGAAGATTTATGATCGGAAAAATTTTCATTATGTTTTGTTGCAGTTAAACCTACCCCATCATCAATTACTTCAAAATATATCTTATCAGGAAAAAGTTGATAGTTAATTTCAATAAATCCTTTATTATCTTTTTTAAATATACCGTGTTCTATGGCATTTTCAATAATAGGTTGCGCCAACATAGGCGGGATCATCATGGTTTCCAGGTCGATACCCTCATCAACAAAAATTTTATATGTAAACTTCTCATTATATCTTAAAGATTGAAGTTTAAGATAAAGTTTTAGAGTTTCTATTTCCTTTTCAAACAATACAAATTCACTTCTGCTATTATCAAGAATTAAGCGGAACAACCTGGCAAAATCAGCGATATACATTCCAGCCTCTTTTACATCCTTTTTAAAAACAAAATTTTGAATAGCCAGCAATGAATTAAACATAAAATGAGGATTCATCTGTAAACGAAATAATCGCTGCTGAAGTTCAAGATTTTTATTTTTACTGTCTAAATCATAAATTCGTTGCCTAACAACTGCAATTATTATAAGTAATGTAAAAATAATCACCAGCAATTTAAACCACCATGTACTATAAAATACTTCTTTAAATTGCAATTTACATTCGGCAGTATGCAGTGACCATCTTTCACCATCTCCAATCCTATACTTAAATGTATATGTTCCAGCAGGTACAAACGAATAACTTATTTCACGATACTTGCTGTCAACATTTACCCAGTCTTCATCGTATCCTTCGAGCATACACTGATAATAATATCTCTCCGGATTTACAGCGTCGGTCGAATTTAATTCAATTTTAACATTTGTGATATCAGAAGAGAAGGACCTCTTAGGCGAAGTATTTAGGTTTGGAAATACTTTTTTATAATTTAAATACAAATTTCCAAAGAACGGATTTGGTATTGAAGACCTTTTAATAATATATCCCGGTGAAAAGAGATTAAACCCATTTGCGCCGCCAAAAAACAATTCTCCGGTTGACAGTTTCATTCTGCCTTTTCGGAATTTATTTGACTGTAAACCACTATGTTCGGTATATTGAGTGAATAATTCGTCTCCCACATTAAACTTAAACAGTCCCTTATCAGAAGTGGCAACCCAAATATTTCCCAGATTATCTGCTAATAATGATACTAAACTATTACTTGTAAGCCCACATTGTTTTCCATACGACAAAAAACTATCATTTTCGGGAATATATTTTTGAAGAGTACTGCTAATTACCCAAATATTATCGTCATTATCGATGCATAAATCGTTGATTGAATTCGATATTAGCCCTCTATTATCATCTGTATCAGCAAAATATGCTTTTGAAGTGTCAGTTACCGGATTATAAACGTACAAACCACCATTTGTTGTTCCGAACCAGATATTACCCGAATTGTCTTTTAAAAACCTGGTAATAAGCCTCGACAATTGTACCCTTGGAAATTTATTCTTTAATGATTTCTTAAACCTTCCATTTTCTTTATCAAAAGTAAATAATCCTTGTCCTCCCCAGAAACCAATGTAGAAGTTACCCAAATCATCTTCTATAAAATCGTTATACCAATCCTCTCTTGAATTATTTTTTTGATAACTAAACAATTCAAAATTCATGGTTTTTAAATTCAAAGAATTGAATCCAATACCACGCCACAAACCAATCCAAAGTTTATTATTTTTCTTATCCAAATAGAGGCTTGAAACTTCATCTGCCGACAATCCTGAATTAGACTTATTATAGTGCTTAAAAATTCCATTTCCTGGCGTGAAATAATCAAGGCCATTCTCTTCATAACCAATCCACAGGCCACCTTTTTCATCTTCTGCTACCGCAGTAACGTTAACGCCTTGCGGACTATTATCCATTCCGGGGATATGAGAATAGGATCCAAAGGGATATAATTCAGGACTATAAATACTAAGGCCATTATTTGTGGCGAACCATAAGTTCCCATGATAGTCTTCATAAACTTTATAAACGCTGTTGGATGATAATGAAGCTGGATTATCCTTATCTTTAGAAAACCATATCATTTGATCAGCATCAGGGAGATATTTAAAAACACCGCTTCCTCCTGAAAACCACAAATTATTATTATAATCTTCAAAAATATGCCAGGTTGAAGTTCTAAAGAATTTTTTATATGTTTCTGATTTTCTGTTCAGTATATAAATACCATCCAAAGCACTAACCCAAAAAGTTCCTCTGCTATCCTCATAAAAACAAGCCACATCATTTTCACGCTTTTTGGTCATATCATCAGGATTGCTTCTAATATATTTCAATACTGAACTTCCTTTTTTTAAATATGCCGGATCCAAACCCCTTCCTCCTATCCATAGGGTAGAATCTCTGTCGTAATATATTGGGTGATAGCGATAATATGGTTGCATTACACCATTATGCTTAATATAATTATCAACTGAATCTTCAATAATACTATAATGAAGCAATCCCCCCTCAAGGACTTCAACCCACAAGCCATGATTTCCATCATATTTCAGTTGTCGTATGTTGACATCATCTTTAATAAAGCCGCTTCCTTTTATATTTAGCCTCTTAAACCTGTCACTTTCAGGAAGATAAACACACACACCCTTGTTCGTTCCAAAATACAGTTTTCCCTCAGCATCAATTTCCACACAGTATATCTCATTGGAATGAGGAGAAAGACTATCATCTTTAATATTATAATATATGTTGAAAACGTTCCCGTCATATGTATTGATACCATCCATTGTACATATCCACATCAGTCCATTTTTATCCTGAATTATATCGTTGACAATATCGTTACTTAAACCATCTGAAATGTTTAAATTGATGAATTTAGTTTGCACATCTTTTACTAACGAATTTGTATAGAGCAACTTACGTTGAGAATAAGAGGTATCTAAGATTAAAATTGAGAATACTAAAAACAATATATAATTACGAAGCGACATCAATAAATTTTAGAAACAACATTTAATATCAAGGATATTTTTTCATTCATATCCAATTGACCATCAATCCAATGAATATGTACTCCTTTTTTTTCCATTCTCCTGTACCATGTCATTTGCCGTTTAGCAAACTGATGTATGGCTGTATTTAGTTGATCAAACATTTCTGTAAATGAAATATCACCAGTTACATGAAGTGTAAGATATTTATATTCTAAGCCATAAAAGGTTAATTCTTCCTTAGAAATTCCTTTTTTTAGCAGGTTTTCTATTTCGTTAAGCATTCCATTATCCAGTCTGGACTGTAAACGGTCGGTAATCCTTTGTCTAAGCACATGCCTTTCAAATAAAAGACCAAAATTTACACTTTTTATACTTTGCAGGAATTTTATTTTCTTCAGATTACCCTCTTGGGCATATGAAATTTCAAGGGCCCTTATTAAGCGCTCGCGGCTGCTTGTATCGCTGGTATTATGTAATGGAACTTTTTTTACAAGCAAATTAATAAGTTCATCATCCGGTTTAGTTTCAAGTTCTTTTCTTAATTCATGATTAATATTAGCCTTTTTCATTTCATAGGCCCTTAATATGCTATCGATATACATTCCACTACCTCCACATAAAATGGGGATACTATCATTTTCCACAATTTTATTAAATGCATCAATAAAATCGTTTTGAAACTCGTAAACATTATACTCGTAACCTGGCTCTTTAATATCGATTAGGTGATAAGGTACTGTTACATCTCCTATTATAAAGTCATCGATATCTTTACCGGTTCCTATGTCCATTCCTTTGTAAACCTGGCGTGAATCGGCGCTAATTACTTCTCCTTTAATTAATACGGCTAAATTGGCTGCAAGATTTGTTTTTCCAGTGGCAGTAGGACCTAAAATACAAATTAAACTGTTCATGTATGCAAGATAATAGAAATATGATTTAAAATTAAAGTGATATTATTAAAATTAATGAGGCTGTTTTCGCTTTCTAAGGCTTTGTTCCAAATGATACAGAAAATCTCTGATATAATTTAAGTCTTCAGTAGTAGCATTTTCAAAGTCGAAATTAGAAATGATCGTACTTATTTCTTTATCCATTTCAGAAGAATGAAATTTCAATAAATAGTCTTTTAAAACCACTGCGTCAGACGTTGGTAATTTAGCATGTTCTGATTTTAGATATTGCAATATTCTAAGTGCATCAACTTTATTTACGCACGCCTTAATGAAATTATCAACATCCTTATAATTATTTCTTAGTGGTCCCCAAATATCCTGTGTTTTAAATTGAAATTTTAAAAACTCATCCATACTTGTCACAATGTCAGACCTATACAAATCTTCAAACTTATTAAAAGTGCTTTTCACATTATTAAACAAATTAAAATCATACAAAGGATAGGATGACCAGTCTCCCATCTTACCCTTTATAAGTGCAGGACCTGTACCAAAATCCACTCTATCAGAAAACCGTGAGGAAGGAAAAGCGCATGTGTCAACCCAATTACAGAGTTTTCCAGTTTTCGATAATTTTTGAATAAAGTAAAAATCTTCTCCGCTCTTTACGGGGGTCAGGCCACCCACCTTTCGATAAGCCCAAACTGGAAAAGCCATTGCTGATCCTATGGCAGTAAAAGCATATGGATTTTCAATACGATACATATTAAGCAAATAATATCGCATATAAATTTCATATCGTAGAATTAATTTATCATTATCACTTCCCAATCTATGATAATAGGGAACAGAAAGTCCAATAGAAGATTCGCTTAAAAAAAAATCGTTAATTTTCTTTAGGTAGTCGGGTGGATAAAAAGTATCAGCATCAATGCTAACTATTATATCGTCCTTTTGTGCAAGTCGGTTTATTGAGTCCATTAAAAGTTTACGTGCATGCCCTACCCCACCTTTTTTCTTTAACCAAGCCTTCAAAGGTGAACTCTTATCAATTATTGTTAGTTTAAAATCAGAGACATCTTTTAACAGGTCAATAGTTCTTTGATTATCAGTACATTGAATTCTAAGTTCCTCATCATCCCACCATTCATCATAGTTGTTTACACAAACAAAGAGTTCAAAATCAGTAAATTGTTGATTTTTTAAACATTCCATTAAATCAGGAATATATTTTAATTCATTTAATATTGGTAAGGCGATGTAAATCATAAAAAAATTAAAAATACTGAATCAATTTGCTCTTTTGTAGAAAAATTAATTATTTTTGATATTATTTGTAATCAGTCTAAATAGTTATATGCTCGACAATCCCATAATACAAAAACTACCAAAACATCTGCTAGTATATATAGTGGATCAAAATTACGATAAATATACATCACGTGACCAGGCTGTATGGAGATATGTAATGAAGAGAAATCTTGATTATCTGTCGAAGGTAGCGCACAGTTCATATGTTAACGGATTGAAAAAAACCGGGATTTCAGCAGATCATATACCTTCAATTGAAGAGATGAATGAATGTTTAGGAAAAATTGGCTGGGCTGCAGCAACTGTTGATGGATTTATTCCACCTCTGGCCTTTATGGAATTTCAAAAGCATAATGTTTTAGTTATTGCTGCCGATATAAGATCTCTGGATCAAATCGAATACACTCCGGCTCCTGATATAATTCATGAAGCAGCAGGACATGCTCCAATTATTGCAGATCCTGAATATGCTGAATACTTAAGATATTTTGGAGAAGTAGGTTCCAAGGCATTCTCTTCGAAAAATGACCATCAGATATATGAAGCCATAAGACATTTATCAATTCTAAAGGCAAATCCTTACTCCTCAGAGGAAGATATTATTGAAGCGGAAAACCTTATTGAAGAATTAAATAGCAATGCAGGAATACCTTCTGAAATGACTTTGATACGAAATCTTCATTGGTGGACAGTGGAATACGGACTTGTAGGTAGCTTGGACAAACCGGCCATTTATGGAGCAGGATTATTATCGAGCATTGGAGAAAGCAAAAATGCCCTGAAGTATGATGTTAAAAAAATACTTTATAGTTTGGATGCAATGGATTATGGATTTGACATCACAAAGCAGCAGCCTCAACTATTTGTAACTCCTGATTTTAAACACCTTACAACTGTACTTGACGAATTTGCAAACCAAATGGCTTTTCGAACTGGAGGGCTTGACGGACTTATGAAAGCCATCGAATCAGGTACTACAGCCACCATTGAATACTCTTCCGGTCTGCAGGTTTCTGGTACTCTAGCCGATGTATTAATATCAGAAGGCAGGCCTATTTACATAAGCACTCACGGGCCAACAACTCTTAATTACGATAACCAATTAATAGATGGCGAAGGTAAGGAAAGTCATCCCGATGGCTTCGGATCACCAATAGGCAAAATTAAAGGTTCACTTAAACCCACCAGATTCTTAAGCGATGTTGAATTGGGTAATCTGGGAATAAAAAAAGGAAAAAACTGCAATTTCGAATTCGAATCCGGGGTAAAGGTAAAAGGGGTGCTAAACAGAGTTGTTAGAAAAGACGAAAAAATTGTTCTTATGACCTTCTACGACTGCATCGTTAAACATAATAGAAAAACCCTTTTTGAACCTTCCTGGGGACATTATGATATGGCTGTGGGAGAAAGTATCGTTTCTGTTTTTGCAGGCCCTGCCGATGCAGATGCGTTTTGTCATACACATGTCACCCCAAATGAAAAAACTATTAAAATAAATTATGACGAGAAAAGCCTTAAACTGTTTAAACTTTATAAAAAAGTTGAAGAACTAAAATCTTCTAATAGTTCATATATAAAACAATATGAGCAAATTTTTTATGATTACTCCTCCTTAAATATAAACGATTGGCTTCTTTTAAAAGAATTATTATGGGCTATTGAAACCATTTCTGAAAATGCAGAACTCAAAGATAAAATATTAAATAAATTACTGAAAATCAAGGAAGAAAACCCCAAACTTGATAATTTGATAGAATTCGCATTAAATTAATTTATAATTTATTAGATAGGTCCTGGCTGAAATGCATTTTTAAATATTACAATTTAAAAACGAATTGTTTTTCATAAATTCTTAGGAATATTTACACACAAATATTTAGTTTTTATTATGATATAATACTGTTTATATGCTTATTATAATTTTAAATATTATCTTTTTAATTATTTTCAATATAATATTACATTTGCATGAAATTAAATGGACATATATTGACAATGATTGATAAAAACATATATATTGAAGATTTAGTAAACGACTATCCTTTTTCCGTTAAATATCTTATGGAGAAAGGAATTAAATGCATAATGTGCGGAGAACCAATTTGGGGTACTCTGGAAGAGGCAGCAAAAGAAAAATCATTTAATGATGATGAAATTGAAAAATTTGTCAGCGAATTAAATGAAATGGCCTGATCTTTACAATAATCTCCTTATGAACATTTCGTTATAAACAATTCTCCACCAACTTACAATAACACCTTTTTTTGTGTATTTTTGAATGTGCATATCGCCAAAAGCGAGTTGATTCTCTGAATTAACAAATGCTATCAAAACAATTAACTAATCAACCGTTATACTGTGGTTACATATCAGGTATTAGAGTTTTAGGAGAAGACATAAAATGAAATTCAGAATAATAAAAAAAACATACTGCTACCGCCCTACTGTTTTAGGACTAATCATTTTTTTGTTATTAGTATTGCTTATTGTTCGTTTATCTTTGCCCTGGTTTCATACTTTCCTAAATAAGGAAAAGCCAGTAGAGTCGAAAAACATGATACTCGAAGGCTGGGTTTCTACTTATGCTCTGCCCGACTTTATAAAACTATATAAAGAAAGAGGATATAAAAACCTTATTGTTACCGGGATACCAATGACACAATACGAATATGCTTCTGATTATAATTATACCTCACAGGCTACTATTCAGGCATTAAAACATTTTGGATTTACTGATACTATTTATGAAGCAGCAATACCGCAAAATGTATATCAGGACAGAACCTATAGCACTGCTGTAATAGCAAAAAGCATATTCGATCAAAATCCTGAATGGGGTAATTCTTTCAATATTTATTCAATGGGAGTTCATTCTCGTAGAACATATTTATTGTTTGAGAAGGTCTTTGGTGATGATTATAATATTGGAATTATTTCCCACACCGACAGGACTTATATTGGAAATATGTGGTGGCGAAGTAGCGTAGGCTTTCGTACTGTAAGCAATGAGATATTAGCATTTTTCTATGCGAAATTTGTTTTTAAACCTAAAAAGGCCGAATATATGAGCAGAATTGAAGAGGGCCTGTTCTTCGATAAACACAGAATTGCAAGAGCAAAGAAAGAGTTTGAGTTTACCGATACACTTAAATCTCCATTCTCTAAAGAAGAAATATTGCATCACAAAGGATTTAATTATTTTGATATTGATGAGTCATACAAGGTTACAGCCAATTTTAGGGTTGACACCTCAAACTTGCCTTTTGCAATGCCTACAACAACTGAAAGAAAACCCCTTTACCGTATTTACGGATATTTAGATTTTATTATTAAAGATACATTACTGAGATTAACTGCTTACCAAAATATGGACTATATAAATAATGCTGAGTATGGTAATTATTTGTTTGTGCCATTTACCGATTTAACAAATGGTATTAGCACCTATGGTGGAGGGAGATATTTAGACATAGATATTCCAAAAAGTGATAGTTGTGTACTAGATTTTAATAGTGCATATAATCCATACTGTGCATATTCAAAACGTTGGTCATGCCCTTTGGTTCCATTCGAAAATCACTTGAATATTAAACTATTAGCAGGTGAAAAGAAATACAAGAAAGAATAATTATGTTTGACATTAAACTATTAATAGTTGAAGATGATTCTATTATCAGGAATATTTTCGAGAGAGCACTTTCGAAGTATGTTGCTAATATTTATACTGCTAAAAATGGGGAGGAAGGTTTACACAAATATCTTGAAATAAAACCTGACCTTATTCTTACAGATATCAAAATGCCTATAATGAATGGGCTTGATATGATTAATGAAATCAGGGAAAGAGATAGTAATGTACGTGTTATTATTATGTCGGCCTATGGCGAATCAAGATATTTCCTAAATGCCATTGAATCAGGTGTAAAAGGATTTCTCACTAAGCCTATTAAAAATGAGGAATTAATAAAAACAATCAGTGATCAGGCAAACGATATTTTACTTGAAAAGAAATTCAAGGAAGAGGAGGTTAAAAGAAAGCAAGCGGAAAAAGAATTAATTGATATAAATATTACTCTTGAGAACAGAGTAAAACAGCGTACTATTGATCTGGAAAAAGAGATAATTGAAAGAAAAAAGGTTGAACTTATGCTTCGAGTAAGTGAGGAAAAGTATCGCCAAATATATGAGAATGCTACTGATGGAATATTATTAATCCAAAATGGAATTATTATTCTTATAAACCCAACTATGGTTGATTTACTGGAACGACTACCCAAGGATGTGATAGGAAAACCATTAAAAGATTTTATCACAAGTGATAATGCCGAACAAGTACAGTCATATTTTGAGAATGATATCAAGGGCAATTCAGATAAAGCATTTGAAATAGTTATTACAAGCAAAAGCAATACTAACAAATGGTTAGAATTAAAAATAAATACAATCGATTGGGATGGCGAACCGGGTTTATTAGTCTTCGCTTCGAATATAACCTTAAGAAAACTGGCACAACTTAACCTTACAGAACTAAATCAAAACCTTAAAAAACGCATTGAAGTAGAGGTAGAAAAAGCAAAATCGCAACAACAATTACTTATACAGAAATCTAAACTAGAATCACTTGGAGAATTAAGTGCCGGCCTTGCACATGAAATTAATCAGCCTATGGGAGGAATTTCTATGGGTCTGGAAAATATTATGTATAAAATTAGCAATAAAGAACTTACCAGTGAATATGTTGAGTCGAAAATAAAATTTCTCTTTAAGGATATCGAAAGAATTAGAAAAATAATTGAGCATGTCAGAACATTTTCACGCGATCAACAAAAAAGTGATCAGGAAATTTTTGATGTTAACACTGTGATTAACAATACTATATCCTTAATTAACAGACAGTATTCAAATCATCAGATAGAGTTACAGTTTGACAATCCAAATACTGAACTAACTACCCTTGGCAATCCTTTTAAACTGGAACAAGTAATATTAAACCTTCTTTCCAATGCAAAATCGGCAGTTGATAAGCACGCCAACTTAAATGAAGGAGCGTTTAATAAACAAATTAATATAAGTTGTACCACTGATGACAAGTTCATATTTATAAAAGTAAAAGACAACGGAATAGGCATTCCAAAAGAAATAATAGACCGTATTTTTGATCCGTTTTTTACAACTAAAGATGAAGAAAGTGGAACAGGCTTAGGCCTTTCGATTTCGTATGGAATTATTAACGAAATGAAAGGAACAATTGAAGTTATGAGTATTCCAAAAGAACTTACAGAAATAACAATTAAATTACCATTAATAATAAAAGCCCAATGAAGAAACTAAAGATACTAATAGTTGACGATGAAGTGAGGTTATTGCAAGAATTGGAAGAATTTCTTGGCAACAAAAAATTTACTGTTTTTAAGGCTCTAAAGCCTTCCATTGCATTCGATATACTTGAAAAAAACGAAATCGACATCTTAATCCTGGATATTAAACTTCCGGAAATGAATGGTATCGATGTACTTAAAAAAGTTAAAGAACAATATCCTGATATTGAAGTAATTATGGTGTCAGGTCATGGAGAAATGTCGACTGTAATTGAGGCCATGAGATTTGGAGCTACCGACTATTTCCCCAAGCCTTTCAGGTTGCTGGATATTAATAATGCTATTTCGCGAACTAAAAGGTTTATCGAGTTAAATAATGAACTCAAAGACACAAAATCAACGCTTAGTCTTTTATCGAAAAAACTAATGCAAAATATAGGTGTCCAGATTTTGGGCAACAGTAAAGCCGTTGGCAATCTTATCGACATGATGACCAAAGTAGCCAAAACTGACAACACCTCCGTACTTGTGCTTGGGGAAAGTGGCACAGGCAAAGAGCTGGTGGCACATGGTATTCACTATTTGAGCAACAGAAGTAAGAATACATTTTATTCGGTAAACTGTTCTGCAGTGCCTGAAAGTTTGTTTGAGAGTGAGTTTTTTGGTCATAAAAAAGGCTCGTTTACGGGCGCTACCGACGATAAAGACGGCTGGTTCGAAATTGCCAACACAGGAACTTTATTTCTCGACGAAATTAGTGATATGCCTCTAATTCAGCAGGCAAAACTATTAAGAGTTCTCGAAGAAAGAAAAGTGAATAAAATAGGTTCACGAAAAAGTGTAAATGTTGATGTAAGAGTTATTGCAGCCTCCAACAAAAAACTTGAGGAAATGGCTCTTGAAAATAAATTCAGACTGGATTTATTCCATAGGTTGAGCATATTCATTATTGAAATTCCTCCACTTAGAGAAAGAAAAGAAGATATTCCTATTTTGTTGGATTATTATGTAAAATTTTATTCTCAGCAAATGGGAAACCCAATAAGAACAACGGATACGCAAGTATTGGATATGTTAATGAACTATGACTTCCCCGGTAATATCCGTGAATTAAAAAATATGATTGAAAGGGCTGTCATTTTATGTGAGGAGGAGGTATTGAGTTGTAAACATTTCCGTCTCAATAATCAAAGTTCCATTAATAAAGTTAAGACAACTTCTAACACCATTGATGAGGATAATTTAGACTTAGAAGATAATATTAAATCTGTCATAATCAAAGCATTAGAAAAAACCAATAATAATAAATCAAAGGCTGCAGAGTTGTTGAACATAACATGGCAGGCTCTCGACAGGAGGATAAAAAAGTTGGGTATTGAATAATTTTTAATAATAACATAAAAAAAACCGTCTAGCCTCAGGCCAGACGGTTTTTTTATTTTCAATTCCGAATTTATTTAACAGCGTCTACTATTGCTTTAAATGCTTCCGGATTATTAACAGCAAGGTCAGCTAGAACCTTACGGCTAATTTCTATATCTTTAGCATGAAGTTTACCCATAAATACAGAGTATGACATGCCATGCAAGCGAGCTGCAGCATTGATCCTCTGGATCCACAACCCTCTAAACTGACGTTTTTTAACTCTTCTGTCGCGGTATGCGTACTGCATTCCTTTTTCGTACGCATTTTTTGCAACCGTCCAGACATTTTTTCTGCGACCAAATTGTCCTTTGGTCTCCTTCATAAGCTTTTTCTTTCTTGCTTTTGAAGCTACTGAATTAACAGATCTTGGCATTTTTTCTAAATTTTCTTCATTATAGCGCTCTTTTCAGAATCTTGTAAAGCTATAACAAAAGTTAAACATTAAACTAATTAACTGCGAAGCAACATTCTTATATTCTTCTCATCCGATTTGTCGATAATCGCGCTATAAGTTAAATTACGCTTACGCTTAGTCGACTTTTTAGTAAGGATGTGGCTTTTATAAGCATGCTTCCTTTTAATTTTACCAGTGCCCGTAAAGGTAAATCTTTTCTTTGCACTGGATTTAGTTTTCATTTTTGGCATTGCTCAAATGAATTTATTGATTAAAAATAATTATTAAAATTTATTTTTTTGGAGTAATAATCATAATCATTCGCTTACCTTCCAATTTTGGTAAACTTTCTACCTTACCAACCTCTTCAAGTTCCTGAGCGAATCTTAATAGGATATATTCTCCTTTATCTTTATAAATAATAGATCTTCCTCTAAAGAAAACATCAACTTTTACTTTTGCACCGTCCGCAAGGAATTTCTTTGCATGTGATAATTTGAAATTAAAGTCATGATCATCAGTATTTGGTCCAAGTCGTATTTCTTTTACAACTACCTTGGCTGTTTTTGCTTTAATTTCTTTTTGCTTCTTCTTCTGTTGATAAAGAAACTTTTTATAATCCATTATTTTGCAAACCGGTGGACTTGCTGATGGTGAAATTTCCACCAAATCTAATTCCAGGTTGTTTGCTAAATCTAAAGCATCCCTTGTCTGGTAAATATTTGTTTCAACATTTTCTCCAACTAGTCTTACAACGGGAGCAGTGATCTTTTCATTTATCTTATGCAGATCTTCTGTTTTTCTAAAGGGTTTTCTTGGCCCTCTTCTACCTCTAAACTGTGCTATTGCTGTGTCCTCCTATATTAATTAATACTTTATTTAATTATCAAATGCGGTTAATGCATCGACCTCAGCCTTAATCATTTCCGCAAATTTATCTATACTAAATGTACCCAAATCGCCTTCTCCTTGCTTTCTAACGGATACACTATTTTCAATTTCTTCTTTCTCTCCAATAATCAGCATATAAGGTATTTTTTGCATCTCGGCATCGCGAATTTTTCTTCCTGTTTTTTCGCTTCTGTCGTCGATTACACCTCTGATATTCTGTTTATTCAGCAAATTTAAAACTTTTTCGGAATATGTTTGATATTTATCACTAATTGGAAGGATAATAAATTGTTCGGGAGCCAACCACAATGGGAATCTTCCTCCGCAATGTTCTATCAAAACGGCTACAAACCTTTCCATGGAACCGAAAGGAGCCCTGTGAATCATTACAGGACGATGCTTTTCATTGTCGGAACCAATATAAGTTAAGTCGAAACGCTCAGGTAAGTTATAATCTACCTGTATAGTGCCTAGTTGCCATTTCCTTCCCAAAGCATCCTTCACCATGAAGTCCATCTTTGGGCCGTAAAAGGCAGCCTCACCATATTCTGTAACTGCATTAAGTCCTCTTTCCTCTGCAACCTCAATAATCGCACGTTCTGCTTTATCCCAATTCTCGTCGCTTCCAATATACTTTTCCTTATTCTCAGGATCACGTAGTGAAATCTGGACTAAAACATCATTAAAACTTAATGCTTTAAAGATAATTTCAATTATATCGATAACAGCCTTAAACTCATCTTTTATCTGCTCAGGTGTGCAAAATATATGTGCATCATCCTGAGTAAAGCCTCGAACCCTTGTAAGTCCGTGTAATTCACCACTTTGCTCATATCTGTATACTGTTCCAAATTCGGCAAAACGAAGTGGTAATTCTTTATATGAATGAGGTTTACTATTGTAAATTTCACAGTGGTGAGGACAGTTCATTGGTTTTAAAAAGAACTCCTCCCCTTCAGCAGGAGTGGTAATAGGTCTGAACGACTCTTCACCATACTTCTGATAGTGACCTGAAGTTTTGTAAAGTTCTACATTACCAATATGCGGACTAATAACGGGTTTATATCCTGCCTCTTTCTGTACTTTTTTCAGAAACTGCTCCAACTTTTCTCTCAATTCGGCACCTTTTGGCAACCATAATGGTAAACCTTGCCCGACTTTTTGTGAGAAAGTGAATAGTTCGAGTTCCTTTCCTAATAAGCGGTGATCTCTTTTCTTTGCTTCCTCAAGCATCTCAAGATACTCATCCAACTCCTTCTTTTTTGGAAACGTTATTCCATAAATTCTGGTAAGTTGCTTTCTGCTTTCATCTCCACGCCAATAGGCTCCTGCAATACTTGTTAACTTAATTGCTTTAATGAATCCTGTTGAAGGAATATGAGGCCCGCGACACAAATCTGTAAAATGACCACTCTGATAAAGAGTAATTTCTCCATCATTAAGATCATTTATTAATTCAATTTTGTATTCGTCACCTTTTTCACCAAAATACTTTAAAGCATCGGCTTTTGAAATATCTTTTCTGTCGAAAGTTTGCTTTTCTCTGGCAAGTTCCAACATTTTCTTCTCAATTTTTTGAAGATCTTTTTCGGAAATTTCGTAATCACCGAAATCAACATCATAATAGAATCCGTTTTCAATGTCGGGTCCAATACCAAATTTTACTCCCGGATAAAGAAGTTCGATGGCCTCCGCCATAAGGTGTGCAGAAGAGTGCCACATAGCACCTTTGCCGTCGTCATCATTCCATGTAAGTAACTGAAGATCAGAATCACTATTGATGGGCCTTGTAGCATCCCAAACCTGACCATTTACTTTTGCGGCCAACACATTACGGGCAAGGCCTTCACTTATATCTTTTGCTACTTCAAGGGCAGTAACCCCTTCAGCATATTCACGCTTAGTTTTATCAGGTAATATTATATTTATCATAAAGTATTTTCGCTACAAAAAATTGGCTGCAAAATTACGAAATTATTGAACTTAACCAACTAATTGTTAGTGAAATATTTTTTAATTGATAATTGGTTTTTTTATGCATTAATAGCGGCATTAAATAGATTTGAAATATTTCATTTTGCTAATGATTACTATTGCTTTCATCAATAACATTTATAAAATAATTTTGGTTAATTTTGACAATATAAAAAAATTAATAAAATGTCGAAAACGTTAAAAATATTATTGTGGTCTGTAGCAGGAATAATCATCTTAATCATTTTGTTTTTAGGTGCTTATATGATAAAATTTAAATCAGAAGTTAGCCTGATGACTCCTTTGGAAACAGGAAAACTTATCGACAATATATATGTAATTAAAGACGATTTTGTAAACGTATACATAATTCGTGAGGGTAAAAAAGCCATAGTAATTGATTGCGGAAATGATATAGAAGCCATAAAAAAGGGTTTCGAAGAACTTAAAATCAATACTGAAGATGTTGTTGCTGTTTTACTAACACATAGCGATGGCGATCATGTTAAAGCCCTTAACTTGTTCAAAAATGCTGAAATTTATCTTTCTCATAAAGAAGAACAAATGATAAATGGGCAGACTTCAAGGTTCTTATTTTTTGGAAATAGTATTGGTAACAATAAATACCGATTACTTGAAGACAATCAGGTGTTTACCATTGCAGCAACTAGAATTGAGGGAATTCTTACGCCCGGCCACACTCCGGGTTTAATGTGTTATTTGATAAACGACAAATACCTGTTTACAGGAGATGCATTCAGTTTAAAGAATGGGAAGATTGATGAGTTTAATAATTTCTTTAATATGGATTCGAAAGTGGCCCTTAAATCAATTGAAAAAATAAAGAAACTAAAAAACATAGATTATATATTTACTGCTCACTACGGCTTTAGCGATAATTTTCAAAAAGCCATAAGTGAAATAGATTAAAATCTAATCTTCGTCGCTAAATTCCAGAATATCACCCGGCTGACAATCCAGGACTCTGCATATTGCTTCAAGAGTTGAAAACCTCACCGCCTTTGCTTTACCCTTTTTAAGTATCGACAAATTTGCCATGGTTATACCTACCTTCTCTGAGAGTTCTGTTAAACTCATCTTACGCCTTGCCAGCATTACATCAAGATTTACTATTATTGCCATAATGCTATATTGTTAGTTCATTTTCATTCTCCAACTCCAGGCCCTTCATAAAAATATGTGATAATACCCAAATGAATAAGGCTACCATTAAAATTGAAGGGTAAGTTTGAACATCCATATTAAATTCAAGGCTTTCAAAATTCAAATTCTGAACTATAAAAAAGTACTGAAAATATCCATAAATTGCAGTAAATACCCATATAACTACTAGCGTATAAGATATTCTTTTTAAATGGTTTATATTGAAATAGTCAAAATATTTACCCCTATAGATATTTCTAATAAACATACGCAATTCATGCATTATTAAAAATATTAAAAGAATGATAATTATTATAAAGCCTCCATAAACCCTTCCAATTATCAGGGGTGTGTCGATAAAATGAATACTACCTATCATTTCTACAAATTCAACACTGATATATTTACTGTAAAAGTCCAAATCAAGTGTCCCCTTTTCAATTACGTCAACAGCAACTGGGACTCCAACATGCAATTGAAGATTGTCCAATAATCCCGTAATCATTCCTAAAGCAAAAAATATTCCTACCATACCAGCCAATACAAACAACCAGAATATTATATTCGTAAACCAGTAAATAATTTTTATACTCAATGGTTGATTAATTTTTTCCATAACATTAAGTTTATAATTTAATGCAAAGATATATTAATTTTATCAAATGTCAAGTATTTTTTATTGTTTATCGATATTTTATTATTGATTATAGACATTTAATACTAATTTGACTTTCGGATCGATTTTAGGTTTAAAAGGTTAATTGGGTTTGATTTCATTCCCGATATTTGTTTATTTACAAAGCGAAGCGATTGGTCATAATATAATACAACAACCGGAGAATAAGACATCATTAAAGAGTCCATTTCCCGATATAATGCTTTGCGTTTATTAATATCCAGTTCAATCATGGCTTGCTCATAAAGACTATCATACTCAGTATTTTTAAAATGAGAATAATTGGGCCCGTTGGGGGCGAAATTTTCTGAAATAAACAATGACAAATAGTTCTCAGCATCAGGATAGTCAGCTATCCATGAGGCTCTGAAAAAGTTTAGTTTTGAATTTGCCTTCATCTCCCGAACGGCTCCTGCAGGCGACACCTCCACTCCTATTTCCAGTCCGAACTCTCCCAATTGTGATTGAATAAATTTACAAAGGTCAACATAATCGGAAGTTGTAACTAACTTAATATCAGGCTTTAACTCTAAATCAAAATATCCTGCATCATTTAGAAGTTTCTTCACCGAATCGGGTTTAAAACTATAACCATAATTAAAACTTTCATTACTCAAAAGCATAGATGGAGGCACTATACCTCCATAAGCAGGTATCCCTATATTATTTCTAAGAAACTTAATCATTTTCTTCCTGTCGAAACCATAATTAATGGCCTTTCTAATATTAATTTCCAACAAAGGATTAGCAGGATCAGCCTCTGCATCTACAAGTATCCCAAGATATTCTGTATTCAGATACGGTTCTCCAAGTTTATAAATTTTACTCTTATATTTTTCCTTCAAACTCCCGTCCCTATTAATAATTTCATCTTTATATGAAGCATCTAAACCACTTATAAAATCAATGTTTCCTTTTACAAGTTCAAGGAAAGCTGTCATTTTATCAATTACAAATGATATGGAAACTGCATCGAGGTAAGGAAGCCTTTGTCCATTTTCAAATTCAAAATAATTGGGATTTTTTCTCAATACCAGCTTAACCGATTCTACCCAGTTTTGCAGGTAAAACGGACCGGTACCAACAGGATTTCTTCCAAATTCAGAACCATAATAATCAACAGCATCTTTCGATACCACCGAGCAATATTGCATACTTAGTATTCCCAAAAAAGGAGGAAAGGCCTGAGTAAGGACAATTTTTAAAGTACTATCATTTGCAGCATAAATTCGGTTATTACCATTTTCATCTTTAGCCACTTTCGACAATGTCCATGCTCCGGGAGATGCAAGTTTTGGACTTAGCAATCTATTAAAACTATAAACAAAATCCTCTGCTTTTACTTTGGGAGCCCCATTCTTAAAAGCAGCATTTTCATGAAAATAAACATCATTTCTAAGATGAAATGTATATGTTTTCCCATCGGGAGAAATATCCCATGATTTTGCTATTGCCGCTTTTATTTCAAGATTATCGTCTAATTGCACTAAACTGTTATACAGTTGATTACACACCCAAATATGAGCCTGATCGCGAGCGAAGGCAGGATCCAGATTTGCAAGTCCTGAAGCCTCGTTATAATGAAAAATGGATTTGTTTTCAGATCGCTTCCTATCTCCTCCACAGGAAGAAATAAGCCATATTAATAAGATTATACTTATTAATTTCGAAATCGAATTTAACAATCTGAAA
>JBFFLX010000026.1:0-30881 GCA_041554435.1 Bacteroidales bacterium | reverse complement strand
GAGAGGGCGAAGCTGAATTTTCGGAATTCAAGCATGATTTTTCATTATTAATTATTGCGCAATTTACACAGAAATAGTAAATATTTCACTTAATTTTTGTTAATGGCTTTCTCAATTAAATTTAAAATGAGAGCAACAAAGATTTTTTTTGTAAAAAAGTAAAAAATATTTTATTTTTGAAGTAAATACTTTGCAATGAACCCTATACCTAATGACTATCTTCTGTCGAAAAAAAGAAAATGCATTATTAATACTGACTTAGACGGCATATTATCTGGCATAATTTTGCATAATATCCTTGAATGGGAAATTGTAGGATTTTGCGATAGCGGTGAATATATATGGCTAAACAATTCAAAAAAAATTAATATTAATGATGTAGTATTTATAGATATGTTTGTGGCCCCACCTGAGATAAAATGTATCGATCAGCATATCATAGCATTCGATCATAATCACAGTAAGTTACTTCTTTTAAACCCCAACAAACTGAACCCTAACTTACTGAATGAAAGACATATGACTCCTTACTCCTCGTATTCATTGAAGTACCCTTTTGGAACAATTCACTTCATTATAGCGATGCTGGAAAGATTGGGTTATGAAATTGATGTTAAGTTGTTGAAGGAAATAGTTCCAGGAATAAAACTGATTGATGTTTTTCTCAGAGCCGACGATGCTATGTATACCTCTACTTACAGTAATTATACAGATAATGCTGAAAATTGGTGGCATTGGCTTATTAACTATTCTAACAATGGCAGTATAACAAAACAGTTTTATGAATATATCAGATGGGCAAAATCCAAGTTCTGGTTAAGGCAAATAAAACTACAAAAGTTGCTTCTTACGGATTTACTACAATCGTCGCCATTTTATTGCAGTCGTAGTGATGGCGGGTATACCGGTATAAAAGAAATAGGCAACAAAAAACTCAAAAATTATGTAAAAGAGTACATCTTTTTTATGTCAGAAATAGTTGGAATGAAATGCTTTGATTTAGAGTTAAAATTTCAAAATATAAAAGGAATTGCTCACAGGACTACATTTACTTCGAAAACAATTGAGGAAATAAGCAATACTAAAAACTCCTTTTTATTCAGTTACGCTTTTGTAAGATCCTTATATAGAAATAATAATTTTAGTTATACTTTAATGCCAAAAAAGCGTTATACAGGAGCTTTTGGAAGATAGATAGAGATCGTACTTCCATTATTTAATTCACTATCAATAACCATTTTACCATTATTCATCTGGAGAAAATCCTGACAAAGTAAAAGGCCTAAACCTGTACCCAATTCGTTATTGGTACCGGCTTTCGATATATTTTTATCAGGATTAAATATTCTCTTTTTTGTAACTTCATCCATTCCTATTCCATAATCTTTGAAAGTAATAATAATGTACTTTTCTGCATCTGAATTTTCAATCTCTATCTTTCCACCCTTATGGGAGAATTTAATGGCATTTGATAAAATATTTCTGACTATTAATGATACCATATCATAATCGGCATAAACGAATAAATTATTTTCACATTTATTTATTACACTTATTTTCTTTTCTTCAATATTGCCATCCATAAACGACAGATTTGAACTGATAATATCGTTTAATGAAATATTACGAGGACTCGAATTAATCATGTTCATTTGCATACGAGACCACCCCAAAAGATTATCTAACAGGTTATTAAGATTTTTAGATGAATTGTAAATAACTTCAATAAAACTATTAATTTCTTCTTTAGAATAGGCTTCTGATTTAGAGTGCAGCAATGAGGTAAAGCCCAACAAGGAGTTTAGGGGATTTCTCAAATCGTGAGCAATAATTGAAAACAACCTGTCCTTTGTTTGGTTTGAAGCATTTAAATCAGTATTAGTTTTAATTAGTTCTTTGGTTCTCTCGTTAACAATTTTTTCAAGTTTATGCTTCTCTTTCCTGATTTTTCTTACCCGGTATTTCACAAAAACAAAAATTAACAGGCCCATAATTAGGATAATTATTAGCCAAAATATCCATTGTTGCCAAAAATGAGGAGGTTTAAAAATTTCAATACTTAACTGTCGTTCATTCCATTCTTTCCCAACCACTCTTGCCCTAATTTGAATAGTTTGTTTTCCCGGATTGGGTTTGTCAATTACCAGATTGTTTGAAGCCCCAAGATCCTGCCATTCAGACTCGTTGTTTGCTATTCTGTATTCGTATTCATGTTTTTTAGTCCCAAGATAACTTAACAGGGCGAATTCTATATTTATATTATTACTGTATTCGCTCATTTCCAAATAGTAGTTTCCTGACGAAACCTCCAAAGGATCAACTAACTTATTATTTTCCAGTATTTTAATTAATACGAACTGATACTCCTTATAAAAATCATTCAAATATTTAGGTTTGAAATAGCTTAGTCCATTTATACCTCCAAAATAAACAATGCCATCGCTGCCTTTATAATAAGCACCCGTATTGAATTCATCGTCCTGTAAACCATGAACCGAGGAATATGACACAAAACTATTATCCTTAATACGCCAATTTGTTATTCCTTTATTTGAACTTAACCAAAAATTGCCTTCTTCGTCTTCGATACATGCATAAATATAATTGTTTGGTAAACCATCAACAGTGCTAAGATGAGTAAATGTACTGTCGAAACTTTTTGAATAATACAGTCCGATATCTGTACATACAATATAATTCCCTTTTGAGTCCTGGCTAATAGAATTAATTCGTTGTGGCTGAACACCATCCACTTTCAGCAGTTGCTTGTCCAATAGATCAGCTTCTTTATTATATCGCAACAATCCGTTTCTTATTGTACCAAACCATGAGTTTCCATTATCATCAACAAGAGAACACAATACACTAAAATAATTTTCGTTTTTAAAGTGAATATCCTCTTTGATATTCACATAATTAAATTCATTTGTAGTAAGATTATATTTTTCAAGACCTATGTTCCTTCCAACCCATAATATTGAATCATTTAAATTGGCAATACTATAAACATTTGTTCCTTCAAGTTTGTAATTAACTGTAATGGGCGGAAATCTTTTTATTAACTTATCTTGTATTTTATCATAGAGAAACAGACCACCTCCTTCTGTACCAATAAAAATTAAATTACTGTTTTTTGGATGGGGAAATAGTTTATAAATTGTTGTTCCCGACAAAAAGGAGCTTAGTATATTATTTCGTTTTTCAATTCTTACAAGACCTTTATATCCTCCTACCCAGATGAAATTTTCATCATCAAATATTGAGCGTACACTTTTAGTAGTAAATGAATTTGAAAATTGATTTGGACTAATGGTATTAAAGAAAAAATTAAAATCGTTTATACTTGAAAGTCCATAACCATTTGTACCTATCCATAAAATTCCGTTTCTACTAAAATATAGTGTCTTAATTCCTACTCCTCCAAAATATTCTGAGTCGGTATTATCAAGAATATAATCAGGATAATAGCTAATTGAATTATCATTAGAATATTTAAAAACGCCTATATAAGAGGTAGATATCCATAAATTGCCAGATTCATCCTCTTTAATATCACTCAAATTTTTCAAACAGGAAATAAACTGGTCGTTATTTAATTTTGAATTAAAAGACTTTACCGCTTCTACTAAATTAGTTTTAGGGTTATAGCAATAAAGGCCGTAATCTTCTCCTGCAGATGTGAAATATATCTTATCTCGAGAACTCTGAAACATTGAAGAAATAAATGATTTTCTAATGATTTCATCAGAAACGCCTTGAAATTGAATATTCTCAATAGTATTTTTAATTAAATCAATTTTATAAAGATTTCCAATAGTACAGGTATACCAGATATATCCATCTTTATCAACAATAAATTTTTTAATATTTTGACAAGCCTCTCCTAAACTGTCAAGTTCCAGGTTTATATACTCTTTTTTCCCGTTTTTATAATCAAACTTTACCATTCCAGCTCCATTGGTTGAATACCAAATGATATTGTTATCATCTACATATACAGAAGTAATTTGATTTTCATTTCTACCATTTATACTACTGGAATATTCAAGAAAATTGCTGAAAGTATTTGTTTCGGGTTCCAAAAGATTAAGTCCATTTTCGGTGGCTATCCAAATATTTCCGTTTTTATCCTTACAGAGATCATTTACAGTGTTGTTACTAATTGAGGTAGAGTCCCCGATTTTATGCCTGAACACCTGAATATTATAGCCATCATAACTATTTAATCCATCCAGAGTTCCAATCCACATTATACCATTATCATCCTCTGTAATGGCATTTATACGGCCCTGACTGAGAGATTGCTCCGGTTCAATTTTCCTGTCTCCTATTGGTACAACATGTACCTGGCTTAATAGTTGTAAATTTACTATTAGCCATAAAATGACAAGCAAATATTTGGGAATTTTAATTTGCATTTAATTAATCAGTGGTAAAGTACGAAGATATAATAAATAAAATTATTCACCATTAAAATCAAGAAATATTAGTAAATTATCTTCTTATTAAAATATTCTGTCAATTATACCACTTATTAAACCTGGAATAGTAATAGCAGTAAAAATTACACCATAAATAGCTCCCCACAGATGGGCATTGTGTCCTATATTATCTTTGGCTTTTTTGCCCATATATGCCGAGTAAACTATGTACAAAATCCCGAAAACCCATGAAGGCAGAGGAAATGGAATTGGAAATAAAAAAATACTTCCTCCTGGGAAAATTAAAATACTTGAGAAAACAACCGCAGATACTGCTCCTGATGCACCCACCGCATTATAATAAGGATTTGACCTCTGTTTAGAATAATCGAATACTGTTGAAAACAAAATACCTCCAACATAAAGCAATACAAAATATAATAAGCCTCTATAGGAGAACAAACTATAATATTTATCTTCTACAATACTGCTAAAAGAATATAGCACATACATATTAATTAGTAAGTGCATCCAATCGGAATGCAACAGGGCATGCGACAAAAATCGCCACCACTGCTTGTGTTCTTTGATTAAATAGGGATTGAATTTAAGTTTATCAAAGAGTTCCAAATTATTGAATGCAATTACCGAAACTATAACAGTAATTGCAATAATTATTATACTGATACTCATTCAGAAATTTCAGTTTTTGCGTTTTCAGTTTTGGTATGATCAATTTCAGATCCAAATGCAGAGTGTGGAATGATGTATACAGCAATCATTACCACAGTACCTACAATAACCATAGTTCTGTGATTTCGATTTCTCATTAACATTATAAATGCTATAATCCAGAAAATCAGCGTGATTGCTGTTTTATTATCCGTAAGGTCTGTTCCAAAAGGCCATCCTGTCCAGTATGCATCAAAGGCAAACTTTTGAACGATAGGGCCTAAAATAATTCCCCCTATTAACAGACAGAATAAGGTTACACCAACATAGAATTTATTGTCGTCTCCTTTGAATATTGCTTCTATACCTGCTCTAAGCCCAAACAACATGGAAATAAACATAAAAAATATGTGAGGATAAAGAACAGGTTTAGGAACTACTCCTTTATATCTTATAATGACTGGTTCTTCAGTTAAAGTAACTGTTTTACCTCCATGCTTAAGGTCTATTTTATAAGTTACTTTTCCTGCCGACGGTTGCATAGGAACTTCTGCCGTAAGTTTACCTCCTACTCTTTTCATTTCTACACTTGTCCAGTCATCATAACTTTTATAACGTTTGTAGGTAAAAACCCCACTAACATCAGGATTTTCAACATCTATTTCAACCGGAGCATTATTTCCTACCTCATAAGATCTCAGTAATTTGAAATTGATAGTTTTACCAGCAATTTCTACGGATCCTTTTTTTGGATATGTTGGTCCTGTTGCTCTTTGATAAATTACAAATCCAAATGTCAACACAACGGCTAAAACCCATAATCCTGTATTCTTAGCTTTATTCTTCATATATTACTATTATTTTTGTGTGGCAAATTAACAAAATTTTTATTTACTTAATGCTTCGTAAAACAACTGATGTATATTGGTTCTAATATCCAGTTCTCCCAATTTATTATTATACATATCAGGATAAACTCTATTACTTAGAAAAACATAAATAAGACCATTTTCCGGGTCGGCCCAGGCATAAGTACCGGTAAAACCTGAATGTCCGAAACTTAAAGGGGAGGCGCTTTTACAGTTTGGACCATGATCTTCGTACTCCAATAATGCTTTGTCAAATCCCAGTCCTCTCCTATTATCATTATCTTTAAAATTATAAGAAGTAAATTCTCTTACAATAGTACTATCAAGATATTTTCTACCTCCATATGATCCGCCGTTTAGTAACATCTCCATCATTACACCAACCTCATATGAATTTGAAAATAAACCTGCATGACCTGAAACACCTCCCAGCATTGCTGCCCCCTGATCGTGCACGTCACCCTGAAGAATTTGGTATCGAAATGTTTTATCCTTTTCCGTAGGACAAATTCTATCCCGATCAAAAAACTCAAGTGGCTTAAACCTCATATTTTTAAGTCCCAACGGTATATAAAACTCTTTCAGAACATAATTGTTAAAAGCTGAATTTGTTGATAGTTCAATTAACTGTTTGAACAAATAAAAACCCAAATCGCTATATTGATATTTCTTTTCACCCAAAGGTGATTTTGCAATTTGATCATATATTTTATTGCTATAATACTCATGAATATACATGGCTTGTGCCACTCTAACAGGGTACTGCTCGTCAATACGAGAATGATACACGTTTGTATCCCAAGCGTCGGTACTTAAAGTGTTTTTATAATACGGAATCCAACTTTCAAGCCCAGCCTGGTGCCCGAGTATCTCCTTTATTGTTAACTCCTTTTTATTTGTTTTCTTTAAGTACAGAAGATAATTTGAAATAGGATTATTAATATCTATAATTGTATCTTCATAAATTTTCATTAAGGCAGGAACTGTTGCCAGAATTTTCGTTAAAGAGGCTAAATCATAAATATCATCCGGCTTCACCGGTAAATTTTTATCATAGGTGTGATATCCGAAACACTTATCATAAAAAATATAACCATCTTTTATTGCAAGAATCTGACAGCCCGGAAAAGCGCCAATTTCAATTCCATTTTCCGCAACAGAATCAATCTTTTTCAATATGAATTCATTGATATCCAGATCTTCTGGACTCAGATAAGTAAGTCTTGTTTTTTTAGTTTTTATTCCATGTCCAACATTAAAACCTCCAGCAGAGACAGGTAAAACACCTTTTGCTCCTGACATTCCCAGTAGTATTTCTGCAGTTTTCTTCATTAAATATTCTTTATCCTGATAAGAAACAGTCAAGGCTTGAAAATTATTTAAATTAGGAAAGAAATTGAGTGCGTAGGGGCTGGCAAAAACATTTAAAATTGTCTTTTTTCTGAGTGATATATTATTTATAAACTGTATGTCCGAATCACTTATTCCAAAATGACTGCTTGCAGAAATTTTAGTGTTTGTAAGAGCAATAATTACAAGATTAGCATCTTCAATTTCACTGATAATATTTTGTTTTTCATAAATGTCAGAATTATGATTTAAATAATAAATATCAACATCCATAAATGAAGCGATAACTCTTTCAAATTCAGTGTCTTTATATCCAATCACCACTACAGCAGTTTTCAGAGTATCGGGATAGCTTATCGGTATAATATTATTTTCATTTCTCAATATAGTTATTGCATTGGACCCCAATTCTTCACTAAGTTTCCAATACTCATAATTATTAAGATCAACAATCAGATTATTGGTATCAACGTTTTTTCTTTGATAAGCACCGCTTAAGTATTTGTATTTCAATATTTTTTTACAACTCTCATCAATTCGTTGCATATAATCGGGTTTGTTGATTACCAATGCTTTAATTGATTCTACCGATGCCTTCACATCGTCTGGTATTAGCAAAATATCATTGCCGGCCATAAAGGCTTCCTTTGCAACCTCTCCCTTTTCGTAATATTTAGTAACCCCTTTCATATCAAGGCCATCGGTAATTATCAATCCGTCGAAGCCCATTTTACTTTTTAACAGTTTACTAACAACTTTGTAGGACAATGAAGTTGGTCGTTTTTTATTCTTATCCAGAGCAGGTACCGAAAGGTGAGCAGTCATAATTGAGGCAACACCTTCATTAATTAGATATTCGAAGGGAACAAATTCAGTTTTCCTTAAATCTCTTTTTTTTGCTTTTACAAGAGGTAATGTTAAATGTGAATCACTTTTCGTATCTCCATGACCTGGAAAATGCTTCGCACAAGCGATAATTCCACCATCCTGAAGTCCTTTCATATAATTATCGGCCTTCCGGGCTACATCATTGGGGTTTTCTCCAAAGGAACGCATACCAATTACAGGATTTACCGAATTTGAATTTACATCAACAACAGGTGCAAAGTTCATTTGAATACCCATGCGTTTGCATTGTTCAGCTATTTGAAATCCCATTTTATAAATCAAACTATCGTCGGTTGTAGCACCCAAAGCCATTTGCAAAGGATATTTAACCGTATTACTCAAGCGCATTCCTATACCCCACTCGGCATCCATAGCAATCATCAAAGGGGTTTTAGCCATGGAATTCCAATAATTTGTTTTCAATGCCTGAGAAATCGGGTCGGCCCGGAAAAATACTACACCTCCTATATTATAATTCTTTATATAATTATCAACCTCATTTAAATATCCCTGTCCCGAATGGTTAGCCCTAACAAAAATTAATTGCCCTATTTTTTCTTCCAACGACAGCGATTGATAAACAGAATCGACCCAAACTTTTGTCTCTGCATTATCATTGTTTTTATAGAGTTGCGCTTTAGTTGTGGAAGATAAAATCAGTATAATACTGATTATCATCACATTAACAAAGCACTTTGAATTAAGAATTATTTTATATTTCATTTAACTAAAATGTCGTTCTTAAAATATTTAAGAGCACGAATATAGTCAAATTGGAGGTTTATTTTTGGCATTCATTAATAAATATGCCTTATAATCTTTGCTATTATTGAGATATTCTATCGGGACAATAATGAGTTATATTTGTTATTCCCTAACTTAATAGTCTGAATACTTAATTAGTAGGGCTTTAATTTTTCATCGGCATTTAAAATGCATATTAAACAATAAATTCCTAATTAAATACTATTTTTACATTAAATAATTATTCATGCAAAACAAAGTTATTTTGTATAAATACAACTTTTATATTTTGAAATTTATTTTAGGAACCATTGTTTTATTCTTATCATTATTACTTTTTGTACCTGCAATAAAGGCACAACAGCAGGACATGGTAAAGACAACCAGAATTTTGTTTATCCTCGATGCTTCCAAAAGCATGAGCGGAGATTGGCAGGGCGAAGAAAAGTTTTTAATTGCCAGCCGGATTTTATCGAATGTGCTCGACAGCCTTAAGCACACTGAAAATCTTCAAGTTGCACTAAGGGTTTATGGACATCAGAGAAACTATCCGCCACAAAATTGTAATGATACCAAACTGGAAGTTCCCTTTGCAGCAAATAATTTTGACAGAATTAAAGAAAGATTAAAGTACATAAAACCAAGGGGGACTTCTCCCATAGCTCTATCAATGGAAAGGTCAGTTTCCGACTTTGATGGTGGCAAAAATTGCCGTAACATAATCATTCTCATTAGTGATGGCATAGAAGAATGTGATGGTGACATTTGTGAGGTTTCTGCTCATTTACAAAAAAAAGGTATTGCCATAAAACCATTTATTATAGGCATTGGCAGAGATAATTCGAGTGTTTTTGACTGTGCCGGCACCTATTTTAACGCACCCGATATTGATAGTTTCCAGAAAACGATTAATGTAATAATTACCAAGGTTCTCAGCAAAACTACTTTACAAGTCAACCTTTTGGATAAAAATGGACAACCCACAGAAAGCAACATAAACATGGCGTTTACCGACGTGGCCAGTGGAAAAATAAAATATAATTTTATTCATACTCTTAATGAAAAAGGACTACCCGACACACTTGTTGTTGACCCGCTTTTGGATTATAAAATTACTTTAAGTACAAATCCTAAACTGGAAATTAACAATGTTAAACTCACTGAAGGCAAACATAATATTGTGTATGCAAACTGTAAACGGGGGAAATTAAAAGTAGAATTAAAGGGAAATAGTCCTGCCGAATTTAATCCGTCGATAGTTGTAAAAACAACAGATGATAAAATAATTAATGTTCAACAACTATCGGAAGAGAGAAAATATTTAAGTGGAAATTATAAAGTTAAGGTGCTGAGTCTTCCTATAATTAGCCTTGATAGTATTAATATAGAAGCCGACAAAACAACCAAAATACAAATTGACAACCCGGGGATTTTAAACATTTATAAAAACATCAGGATTTATGGTTTTATATATCATTTAGTTGGCGATAATCAAGTAAGACTATTGGAAATTAATGAAAACTCATCAAGATCAGAATCAATTTATTTACAGCCAGGGTTTTATCGTTTGGTTTACCGACCACTTTACAGCAATCAGTCGGTATTCACACAAAGCATTGATTTTGAGATTATTTCATCAAAAACAAAAAAAATTAATTTATAAATATTATCTTTCAACTTATAATGAATAGAATATACTTAATAGGGTTTATGGGGGTTGGAAAAAGCACTATAGGTAAAAAACTTGCCCATAGTCTTGATTATAATTTTGTTGATATTGATGAGTTATTTGAAAATAAATACAAAGTTTCAATAAATACATTTTTTGAAAAATACAGTGAAAAATTATTTCGTGAATTGGAAAACAAGTTATTGCACGAAACATTTTCCTACAAAAACACTGTGATATCTACTGGAGGTGGCAGTCCTTGCTACGATAATGCAATAAATGACATAAATAATCACGGGACAAGCATTTACCTTAAGATGCCTGTTGAAGCATTAGTAAACAGATTAGAAAATGCAATTCGCCCACGGCCTTTAATAAAAGGTAAAAGCCATGAAGAGGTTAAAAGTGATGTTGAAAAATTGCTTAAAGAAAGAGAGCAGTACTATAATAAGGCAAATATAATTTTTGATGCTATTTCGCCTGATATTGATAAACTTATGCTGGCTTTAAAGGGCATGAATTTAACTTGAGAATTATTCATCCAAAGAAATAAAACGATTTTCTCCTGCAGGGATTAATGATTTTGAGATAGGAATATACCTCAGTAGTTCTTCTTTTTTAATTGGATAGCCCAGATTTTTACGTACATAATCATTCATAATAAAATCGAAAGTATAAGTAGCATATATGCGGCCCAATAAATACGAATACTCGTATATCTTACTCAAATTCAAGGTATCTATATTAAAAATATAACTAACCTTATCATTGAAAATATCAAAGTTATATGAGGATTCCAACTCATCGGTAATTGTGTTTGTGGCATAGTAAACATTAGGTTTCTGCTCGTTCGAATTAACCATACTTACTTCAAACCAGGAGTTAATATTAACAGCATTTAGTAAATGATCATGATAATAGATAAAAGAGTAATACTCAGTTTCGTCGCGATACTCATATTTCTCTTCTTCAATTTGAAGTTGGGCAATATTTACCATCCAGGCGTTTGAGTCCAATGAAAGAAATTCAGCAGACTCATTTTCATCATAAACATTGATATTATAATTCTTCAGTTCGTTTATAAATCCCAAAGAATAATTAGCTATAAGCAATGAGTCATCAATTTTTTGAATAAAATCCGACTGTTCCCAGAGCAATGAATCTCTTAATTTTACATCGGTAATACCCAATGAATCAACAATATTTGTATTTAAATTCTTTTTGTAAACGAATTCTGGCTGAATAAGCATAACACTATATGATTTCGACTTATTTACGAATTCTCTCGCCAACTTTTTTTGAGGGCTGCATGAGCCAAAAAAAGCGATTAAAATAACTAATATAATATAGTTGCTAATTTTTTTCATCCTTCGAAACATATATTTTATGTCAAATATTCAACAAAAACCTTTCCATAATCTAATGACAAATAAAATCTAAAAAGGTTTAATAAAAATTAAAGCAAATTTAATAAAACTATCTTCTCTTATTTTAAGATTTACTCATTTCGCAATTATAATTAAGCAGACTTATAATAAGTGTTAATTATCTTCAAAAAAAGAACTTAAGGGTTTAACGAACAGCACTTTATCTTTCCAGTAATGAGCCCAACTGGAATTATTTCCATCAATACTAACACCTCCTGAAACACAATGGATTACTTTAAGCTCATCTTCCCTTATGGAATAAATTATTCCTGCATGTTGGGTATAATGTTTGTTATCATATTTTGAACCAAAAAATATTAAATCTCCGGCCTGTGCCTCTGAAATGTCAATATTCGGAACTTGTATATCACTTTGTTTTTGGGCATTATGAGGAAGCTCCACTCCTACTCCAGAATACACATATTTTGTAAATCCCGAACAATCGAAACCGGTTTCAGGCTTTTCTCCTGCGTATCTGTAAACTATGCCTTCCTGGTTTTTAGCAATTGAAATAAGACGATGTCTTATGGAATCAAGTTCACTTAAGTTTTCAAGATTATTACTTATAATTATCTCCTTCTCATTCGGGTAATAAACATAATAAATATCAAGAGTATCAGAATAATTTTCAGTATAAAACTTTAGGGCATTTTTAATAAGTTTATCTGTTTTAAGAGTATCATCTTTTAGATGAATAAAATCTCTCAAAGTGTATCTAAGGCTATCCTTCCACATAAAAAAGGAAGAATCAGGTAGTCGGTTCGAATACCTGATTGCATTCCTTAAATCTATGAAATTTTCTTTTAAATTATTATCATTTACTGAGTAGAATTGAAAATACACTCTTGACATATAATACTCAGGCACATAACTTTTGGGATACTTTTTATTGAATGATATTGCTTTTTTTAAACATTTATCATACTTCTCTTTATTATAAAGTTTAGTGAGTTTTTTATTTATTGCCTCATCCTCATCGGCCAGCAAAGGCAGATTACATATAAGTAAACCCAATAATATGGCACTCCTAACATTCATATAAAGTAAACTATTAGAACAACTTAAACCTTAAGCCAATTTCTAATCCATAAGCAGAACTTTTAGGAGAGTCTACTAAATTTAAAACGCTTGTATACTCACCATTTCCTGAAGCAATATTAGCATTAGCAGATTCATATACAGCAGAAAAGGAAGTTTCATAAAAAGCCATAAATGTAATTCCAACTTTTTGTGAAATTGCTGCATTAAATCCCAATTGCAAGAATCCATTAATTACCGATTTATGCTCAACAACACCTTCTACATCACTCAAATCGTAAGTATCGAATCCATACTCAGGAATATTTTCAAGTGTAACACTATATTTAGGATAATATCCTGATGTTGTTATTGTTCCGTCAGTAAATTTTGAAGATGAGGACCCTGCAATACCATATTTTGCGCCTATTCTGGTGAAAAATCCACCGAATTTCATGACCACGCCAATAGGAATTTCCATATAATTTAGTTTTACATCATTTGACAGATTAGTACCACTAGCTAATAAATCATATTCATCGCCATCAATATCTACAGTTCTAAATGCGCCCTGATTAAAGGTTGATAGTGTATATGAACTTGAGTATGACATAAAGGTTAGCCCGGAGGTGACACCAAATTTATCGGTAATCATATAGTCGAGATTAATTCCATAACCCAAACCAAATTTTGATTTTGATTCCAAAGTTCCGGAGGCACTACTTACCAAATTACCTTTAATGGAGGTAAGTGCTCCCAGCGCATGAACATCAATATAAAGTCCTTTTTTAGCTTCGATAATTTCCACCGATACTATTTTGGCAGTATTTGTACTAATAATAAAATCAATTTCAAAAGTAAGTTTCTCCAATGATGTAAAATCACTGCCATCTTTTTTAAAGGCAGTCAAACTTTGAGTTGCCGTAACATTATAAGTATATCTGTTATCAGATACTTTTGAGGGATTTTTAACCTTAATTTTTGAGAGTACAACATTAATATCGCTCTCCTCATCAAAGGTATTTTTTACCATATCCACATATTTATAAAGAGGAACTTGTTTTGGGGCATTTATCTCGATTCCCAAACTACTTACCTCTGCATTTTGAGAAGAGAATAAGTCGACAAAGTTGTCATTATTAGTTTGAGAAAAAGTTCCTCCTTTACTCAGGTTAGAGTAGTTCTCATAGTTTTGTAGTAAAATGGTTACTGTTTGATATCCTGGCTGAGCCATTAGTCCTGTTCCAATAAGAACAGAAACTGTTAGCATAAATATATATTTTTTCATAAATTTATTCTTTATTTTCATTTCACTGAATTATATTCTAGTTTATTACAAGTTTCTGTGTATCAAATACTTCTTCTCCACCTTTAAGTTTTACGATATATAAACCACTTGACAGGTTTGCTGGTGGGTTTATTCTCATATCGATAGATGGGTTGAACTCGGTTTCCCATAGTTTCATTCCATTAATAGAATAAATTTCCACTTTATAAGAATTAACTTCTTTGAGTAAAAGTTCAGGATTTATTGAGATATTGAAGCCTGAAACAGCAGGGTTTGGGTAAACTGACATGAAACTTGTTTTCGCCATATCACTGGTCTTATTATTTCCAATTGTATAATTTTCAGAATAACTTTTACAACCAACAGTGTTAGTTGTCAGGACATAATATGTACCACTTAAATCAACAAATGAGCCTGGATAATAAAACTGTTTAGTAGCCCCATCAATAATTGTATTATTTTGGAACCATTGATATTCCAGATCAGGATGGGGGCATATAAGTATTCTTTCGGGATTTCCCTTACCTACAACACTTGAAGGTGGATTATCTTCCACTGTTATTGCTATAGTTTCATTAACTTCCTGACTACCTGAAACAACTTTAAGATATACATTTGTACTCTGGGATAAATTTGTAATTTCCAATACATTGCCTGATACTGACTGATTGTTGATATCCCAAGTCCAGGTATATTGATATCCTCCTGTTCCTCCGCTGGCTACAGCCGTTAAGGTAGTACTTCCAAACTCACAAATTGTTGTGGATGGATCTGCAGTAAACTCAACACTTAACGGACTTCCACTTGCACTAACTGTTATATAATCAGTTTTGGTTTCAACATCTTGTTGTGCTCCATTTTTTGCAGTTAGAGTAACATTAAATGTTCCTTCAGTATTATAGGTTACAGTTGGATTTTGCTGACTTGATATCGATGGTGATCCACCCTCAAAAGCCCAGGTCCATTCGTTAGCTCCAGAAGAAAGGTTATTAAAAGTTACCGATTGTCCTGTAGTTATACTCGTTTGAGAGGCAGAAAAATCTGCAGTAACTGCTGTAGTTTGTCCCTCCACAAAAAATTGAATATTCCAGTTGTAATCAAGATCAGGGTTAGCCTCTGCCAGAGAAAACCAACTCACCTCATCAAAAGAAATCATATCTCCTTTTTGTTTTAGAGCCGGGCCAGCATCTGTACCTGCCGGAAACTTAGTACTTAGTGGATTAAAAACCGTATAACCAACCCAGAATTCCTGATTTGAATTAACGAATATTTCAGTGGGCAGAATTGTTTCCTTCCAGGTTCCAGGGTTAATGCTGGTGAGTTGCTTCTGATAAACTAAATTGGATGCGTTATTTCCTGTCCATATTTTTAAAACTATTGAGGAATATCCCTCTTCATAAATAAAAACTTTCACTTTACTTACTTTATCTCCATTATAAGCTGAAAGATCGCCAACTTCCCAACGGGCAGCAACAGTAAAAGTAGAACCATCATTGGTACCAATACCATTATTATTGGTACCACTATCCCAATGCAACCAAGCATTATCCATATCACGATCACTATTTGATATAGTTGGGGCACTTAAAATATTTTCTTTAGTATTTTGATTAGCCTTCGTTTTCTTTGACACAAGTGAGGCCGATTGTGAGTATGTTGCTGTTATGGCAAACACACACATAAAAATCATAGTTAATTTAAGTTTCATAATTTACTATTTTGATTTATAATATTTTTTCATTTCAAATTCAATTTCCAAATTCCCGGCAGGGTTTTTATTGCTATAATTTGCAACCTGAGGCACAGAAGAACTTAGTTTACCCAACATCATCATGAGGTTTACCGATACTTTTACTTTGCCGCCTTCAAACCCTTTGTCGGCAACTAGTTTAAGAGTAGCTCCATTTGAGAAGGCGATATAATCAGCATATTCAAAATTTTCAAAATGTAGTTTTGAAGAGGAAAGCGAAACATCACTCTTCCTTATTGCAATTTCTTCCTCAACATCTTGTATAGGCCTGGCCTTCTTATCTTTCCAGTCGGCATAAATAGTTAGTTTAACTTTATTATCTTTATAAACATCTCCTATTTCAACTCTAACTACTGCAGTATTACCACTTACAGAAACCAAAATTTGTTTTGCTTTCTCCTTACTAAAATCCGGAATTTTGTAAGCAATATTATTAGTTGACAATATCGTATTAATGCGTTTGATCATTTTTGAGGGATGAGATTCCTCAGGTTTTAATTCGGCAGCTTTTTTATACTCTTCACGTGCTCTATTAAAATCTTCATCTTCAAAATACTGGTCAGCTTTAGAAATTTGATTGTTGTAAGCGGAGTTCAAATCAGTGATGCTGTTGATTTCATTAATGCGATTTTGAACATGACTATCACCTGGTATTAGCACATCGGCTTCTTGATATTTTTCCAAAGCTTTAGCTAGAAGACGTTTTGAAAATAAATTGTCGGCATCCTTAACTAAGGCATCGAAATTATTCTTCCTAATTACATCAGGATGTTCCAGAACCTCTATAAATACTTCCTTGGTAATTTGATTACTGCCTTTCGGGTTTTCAACCTCTAGTTGTACCGGATAAGTTCCTACAGCATTATAAACTACCGCAGGGCTTTCCATTTCTGTTACTTCAGGAGAACCTCCCTTAAAAAGCCATTTTCTGCTGTAAGCAAAACTCGATTGATCATAAAACCTAACAGTATCACCAACATAAATACTATTAACATCTGCCACAAAATCAGCAATTGGCTTCTTTATGTCTTTGGCTACTGTAATGTATGAATCTTTGGTTTTTGTTTTTTCTCCTGCCTTATTGTATGCAGTAAGACTAACCTTATATATTCCTGGCTTAGTGTATTTTACACTAGGATTCAACTCTTGTGATGTGGAAGGATCTCCATTTTCAAAGGTCCACTTAAAACTATCTGCATTATCCGACTTTGAAGTAAACTTCACAGTTTTACCACTAACAATAGAGGTGGTGCTGGCAAAGAAATCAACTTGAGGTGGAAGTATTTTCTTTTCTACTACTTTAGCCCTTACAGTAATATAATTTTCCTGATATGCCTCATTTTCACCATTTTCATTAATGGCAGTAAGACCCACAGAATATTTACCCGGCTTATTGAATTGTACAGTTTGTTTATCAGAAACAGAATTCGCAGGCTCTCCCCCTTTGAAAGTCCACTTTAAAGCGTCAGCATTTTCAGAGTTACTGGTAAATGTGATTGACTCACCTTCCGTAATTGTAAGTTTATTGGCTGAAAATGCAGCTTTGGGAGGAACAGGCTGCATAAAATACCATGCTCCTGCTCCTGTAAGTACAATAATTATTATTGCAGGGATTAGTATTTTAACCAATTTTCTGCGGTTTTCAATACTCTTCTGCTTTGCAATAGACTCAATCTCCCTAAGGCGGTTAGTTGCTTCAGTATTATTTTTATCCTTATTTAAAAGAAGTTGATATTTATTTTTTGCTTCTTTTAATTTACCATTAGAAAATGCATTATCAGCCTCCTTAGTAGTTGTTTGGATAAATTTTAGTTCATCATTCCTTTTCCGCTCTAACCTCTCCGCATCTATTTTATTATTACAATCTTCTATGCGTGACTTAGCATATTTATCATCCTTAAGTTTTATTGCATCCTGATAAAAACTCAATGCCTCCTTAAATTTAGAGGCAGTAAAACTGCTGTCGGCATTATTGATAAGAATTGCAAATTTGTTATCCAGTTCTTCCTTTCTTTGTTTTTCCAGCTCTTGCTGCTGCTTTTTGTTTTCTGCCTCTTTTCTGGACTTTTTATCCTGTTCATCAGCAATTTGTTTTTTCCTTGCCTGCTCAGCAGCCTGTTCTTCTGCTAACTTACGTTTAGCAGCGTCTTCAATTTCCTTTGCTTTTCTACGCTCAGTTTCCAGAGCCTGTTGCTTTAACTCCTCTTCTGCTCTCTTTTGGGCTTCAACTTTAGAAGTTTCTTCAATACTGCTTATTGCTAAAGGTTTATAACTATCATCCCAAAAACCATTAAGAACGTATTGTTGAGCATATATTCTGATTTCAGCAGCGCTAGGTCTGTCTTCAGGTTTAAAACTTATACAAGAGATGCATAAATTTTTAACTGCATCGGAAAAACCTTCAGCATCAACCGGTGGGATAATTTGACTACCAATAAATCCAAGTCCACCTTGCTCATTCCATGGCAGGTAACCCGTCATCATTTCAAAAAGCATAATCCCGAAGGCGAAAATATCACCTTCAGGCTGAGGTTTTGGATTCCTCATATATCTTTCCGGTGGCACATAAGCTATGGTACCTGAATATCCTACATTAGCGGCACTTTTTGTAAGTGTTCTTCTCACCCTGGTACTAATTCCAAAATCAGTTAAAAGGAAATCCCCTTTACTGGAGATAAGGACATTATCGGGTTTTATATCCTGATGAACAATGGCTGGCTCATAAGAATGAAGATATTCCAGTCCGGCTGAAACCTGAAAGATAAACTTACCCAGGCGTTTCTCATCAATATTTTCTATCAGTTTTAGTGCCGATCCCTCTGACATAAACTGCATTATCAGATAAGGAGAGCCATCACTAACATCGAAATGCTTAGCACTTAAAAGGCTAGAATGATTAAGATTTAGGGTAATTGCATACTCTTTTCTGAAATTATCGATACCATCTTTATCCAAACCTTTATCAGGAGCATAGATTTTCAATGCTATTTTGGTATTGCCTGCCATGGTATCTTCGGCAAGCCACACAACAGAAAACCCTCCTGAACCAAGTTTGCTTATCAGTTTATACCTTCCGGCAAAATATGTATTTTCTTGTAATTGCGACATTAATCGATAAACTTATGGTTTTTCATTTTGGCTCTTCGTATTAGTCTCTGATGCATTATTTTCCTGTTTTGTGATTTCATTTATAGCCTTATCATTTAGTTGCTTTTCCGTCTCCAATGGTAATTCTTCAGGATTAACTATTTTACCCCATAATTTTTTAAAGAAGCCTGTTTTCGGTTTCTCTTCTTCTGTTTCAATAGTATCATCTGTTTTTAGTTCTTCAGGAGTAGTATTTTTTTTATTTAGATCACTTAATTCTTCAACATCATCAACAACCTTAACCTTAATAGTTTTTTCTGTAATAGGCTCATATTCTTCATCTTTATCAGTAGCAATTGTGGGCTCTGCTTTCCAGAAGGGAGAAGTTTCCATGAGAACAACTGTAATATTATCAGTTCCTCCATTAGCATTGGCTTCGGCAACAAGTTTATTACATGCTTCCTCGCCCTGGTTTTGTGATAGTATATCAGAAATAATTTGTTTAGAAACCATTCCATTTAGGCCATCGCTACATAGCAATAGTTTATCTCCTTCATTTATCTCAAGTGTTTTGCTATCCGGTTTCAATTTAGAACCTGAATCACTAAGAGATTGAGTTATAATATTACTGTCGGGATGAGTTTCGGCTTCCTCCTCTGTTAACATTCCTTTTTCCATTAACTCCCACACAAGACTATGATCTTTGGAGACTATTTCGATATTCTTATCCTTACTTAGCAGATAAGCTCTGCTATCACCAGCCCATGCCAGGAAGCACTTATTATCCTTTACCCAGGCAATTACAACGGTTGTACCCATACCCTGGTATTGAATATTAAGTTTCGCCTCTTTAACAATTTCAGTCTTCGATTTGACGATAGTTTTTTTAAGAAAATCTTCTTTGTCTTTATCGTTTTGGGGAATTTGATCTAACTCTTTAAATGCATTCTCAACTGTTGTAACAACTATTGATGATGCAATTTCACCGGCATTGGCACCACCCATACCATCAGCCACCATTAACAAAATGCCATTTTCAGGCGTATCAAATCCTTCCGATTGATAATCCCATGCTACGAAGGGAGAGACACTTTGAATAACAGAAAAATTGTCTTCATTGTGATCTCTCACCATTCCAACATTTGTTAGTGCCGATAATTTTACAATCATATTGTTAAAATTTTATACCTAAAAATCCCTTTTTATGTTCCTTAAGTTTAGCCTCACAAGCAGTAATCTGGTTGTTTAAGGCAAGGCTTTTATCATCATCTTTCTCATACTTAAGTTCCTCCTTAGCTTTTCTTATGGAATCTTCCCACTTTTTTATGATCTCCTTATACTCATTCTTGCTAGTGAACTTATCAATATTATCGCAACAATATTCGCATGAAGCATTTGATTCTTTACCAACTACTTTTAATGATTTTTTATAAATAACATCTTCAACATCTACGCTACTACCGTTAAATGTTATAACGTCACTTAATTTAGGATTTTTAAATTCTTCTTCAGAGTGAATAACCACTCCATAAATATAATCATCACTATCGCTTAGAGTTTTTATTTCAGACTTTAAGTCATTTTCAGCCAAGTTCCCAATCGACAATAAACTAAACTCAGGTGTAGAGCCAAATTCACTGGCCTTTTTTACAACCATTACCCATGCATCCTGATCATCAGAATAACTTATTTTAAATGACTCAACGTTTCCTTCCAGTTTATAAGCAGAAATATGTTTATTTAATACTTCGATATCATCCCCAACTGCTTTTACTTCGTCGAAATCTGATCTTCCAAAATTTCTAATTAATACCTTGCTAACTGAAGGGATAAGAGTATCATTTTTATATAATTTATACTCTTCATCTTCAAGCCAGGGTTTCATTTGCGATTCATTTAGCCAAAGCATACCATCTCCTGCTACACCATAAACTAAATTATATCCAAAATAATTATTGTCGTCTTTGGCAAGTGTGATGAAGTCATCACCTTGTTTATATTGCAGAACATACTCCAGCCTAACCTCCAAGAAATTATCCACAAAAGCTGTTACTTCATACTCCTTTGTTGGCTTTGAAACATCTTTAGACTCTTCTTTTGGTTTAATTCCTTTGCTTTTTTTAACCTTTTTAAGGTCATCTTTAGCTTTATCGGGCAAAACAATGTTTTGAGCCAAAATCATCATTGGCAATCCCATTAATAAAAATAATATTATCTTTTTCATAATCAATGTCTTATCTAATATTTGCAATTGGTACTATTTGACCTACTACCTGGCGACCACTGGAAATAATTCCAATATTTACCAGTTCTCCATTTTTGTTGACAGCAAATGCAGGACCTCCTGAATTACCACTATCAAAAGAGCGACCACTTACCTTTACTACTCCCTTTGTTAAACCATCCTGAGCTACAGTCATTTCTGAATGCAAAGGTTTTAATCCGCCTTCTGGTTGTTGAGACATTCCAAATGTATAGCCCATCACATAAATATGGTCATTGGCTTCCATATTTTTAGAAAATAGAGCATCTGATTTAATTTTACCCTTATGGGCAGTTTGTATCCATGCCCAATCTGATTTCCAGGTATTATCGGTATTAACTCTCACAAGATACTCATCACCATCAATTTCATAGGTATTGGTCTCAAGGCCTGCTTCATTATAGTTAAAGTCGTTGCTACTAAAAGTCATTTGTTTACCTGATGGTGAAGTTGCAACTATTGTAAGTTCTACAACTTCCCCCTGTGTTTTAAGTGCGTTAAGTATATTATATGCATCATCACTAGTATTAAAATACCATGGATGTACACAATGAAGTGCTGTTACGAAGCGTCCATCATCAAGAAGGAAGCCTGTTCCTGAACCTAAATTTGAATATGAGTTAACTTCACCATTAAATCGATATACAAGTTTACTCATATGTAAATAGTAAACATCATTCTCATAGTCATCCAACATTTTTTTAATATTGTTAGATATCTCTACCTGCTTTAGAATTTCACTATTTTTTTCAGATTCCTCGGCGAGTTTCTTTGCAGTGGCGGCAAGATCCTTATTTACTTTTGCTAGATTATCATTTAGAACTTTTTGGGCTTCCTTATTTTTTAATTGCTCTTCCATTTGTTGAGCAATTTGTTTTTTAGCAACACCAAGTTCTTGGGATGATTGATATAAGAAATAACCCATTGCGCCAATGGCAATAACAAATACTACCGACAGGGTCATTACCGCTCTTCGGTAAGGCCTAAGCGATTGTGATGCAAACATTTGCATACGTTGAGTAAGACGAATTGTAGAGGTTTTTGTTTGAGACGCTAAAAAACGCATTCTCGGCCCACTGGATGATAATTGTATTTCAGAACCATTTGATAAGGGAACACGACCATTTATTGCGGCTCCGTTTACAAATGTCTGATTGGTTTGTGAAAGTGGAGTGATATAATACTGGCCTCCTTCACTTGAAATTGATGCGTGTTTACGACTAACAGTTTTTTCTGAGGCATCGAAGCGGATGGCACAAGTTCTATCGCGCCCCATTTCTGCATGAGGAACAACAATAGTTTCGGTAGTTCCTGGTCTTCTAGTACCCGATTGGGTTAAAAATTCCAATGTATAGGCCGACATGCTGGCTCCTCCGAGTGCTTTAAATCCCGCGCCTATGGTTTGCGTTGCTCTTGACATATTTCTAATTTTTAGTTAGTATTCCTATTCAAATTTTAAAGTAGTATCTCCTATGGTAATTATATCTCCTCTTTGGAGATAAATTCCATTTTCATCTAATTTATGTGAGTTTACAAGTGTTCCGTTAGTTGATTTAAACCAAGCCCATTCGCCATCTACCTGCCTCCATTGGCCATCTCTTAAAAACCAACTATTTGTGTCTTTCTCATGTTTTTCGAGAGTAGCATGAAAACTAGATATATAACTTGTGTTTGTTTCAGTAATCTCAATATTATTTCTATTCGGAATCGATGGATTGTAGTAACCAATAGTAAGTATCCCGGTGTTGGAATTAAGCATTCTTGTAATTGGATATTTTCTCTTGGGTTCCTCTCCATTCATTATAATTAATTCAGGATTGGAATCGGCTTTGTTAATTTCAATAGTATCATTTACAGAGAAAGCTTGCTGATGTTCTATATGCTCCCTCTCGGTTTTAAAATGTTTTCTTATAAGGTCTTCAATGCTTTGCCAGCGGTTTTTAATATCAGGATCTATACTTTTATCAATAATTTCGTTCCATCTGCTATCATTTAACTGAATGTATTTCGAAAGAGGATCGTACTCTTTTTTCTTCATCCTGTTTTTATACATTATAACATCTTCGGCAGAATTTATTTCGCCAAAGGGATAATGACCAGTTAAATATTCGTATATCATTACTCCAAATGAAAATATATCAATAGTAGGACGCATCGCCGTAAAGGCTTTATACTGATCAAATTGTTCGGGGGGAGCATAAGCTATTGTTCCAAACATTTCTTTTACTCTTCCCATCCAGTTTGTTTTTGTTTCACGGGAGTACATAAAACCACTTATGCCAAAATCAGTAAGTTTTGGTACTTGATTATCTCCAATTAAAACATTTTCGGGTTTAAGATCACGATGTACTACTCCATTTTTATGAAGTTTTTGCAATCCTAACAGGACTTGAGCAGCAAGCATTAATGGATTATTTAACTGAACTTTTTTATCCATTATGTCGCGTAACGAGCCATGAGGAACATATTCCATGGCATGATATGGATTGCCTTTATATTCGCCACATTCATAGGACTTTACTAAATATGGTGATTCTATTGAACCGGCTTCAAATTCACGATAAAATCTGGCTGTAACGGATTTTCGTTCTTCAGGGTGTACTTCCCATAACCGAAGTAACTTTATTGCATATTCATTTCCATTTTTTTCTCCCAATACAACATCACCAAAACCACCTTCAGTGCTAATGGTTTTTACAATATTATATGCATCAATATTGCGTAATGTATTTAAATCGATTCTATCGGGAGTCATGTTTTTTTATTTTCCTTCGAAACGATAAATTGTATTACCTATTAATATAATATCTCCCTCACTTAATTTTTGTGGTTTGTGAGCAGCCACAAATGTTGTTCCTGCTGAAGTTCTGTTTACAATATACCACTCCCCTTCAAAATTTATAAGTTCCGCATGCACATTTGAAGAAATGGCTGCATTTTCTTCCTGGTCAAGTGATACATTGTTTAATACTATTTTCTTATCTTCTGATGTCAACTCCAATAGTTTCTCACCCTTTTGCTTTATTTCGGTAAGTTTAACCGACTCTTCCTCTATTTTATGTTCAGAAGCGAAAATATTCACGGTTTTTTGTGATTTTCTTTCTTTATTCATTTTTTGTGAAGGTTTATTTAGTTCGACTTTTACCTCTTTAGTTAGGTCCTGACTGCAATTAGGACAAAATTTTGAAGCACCAGAAACCGGATACTTACAATTGGGACAAGGAATAATCTCCACTTTTTCAGCTTGTTCCTTAGTTGTTTTTTCTTCGGCTGATGAATTATCACCAAAATCAGAAATTGTTTGGGATGCTGAGAATGACAAATTATTTCCAGTATCAGCAATTGTTTTTGAAGCAGAAAAGTCGTTTGATGCACCACTATCGGCTATAGTTTTGGAGGCAGAAAAATCGCCTCTATCGGCTGTATCAGAAGTAGTTTTATTTAAATACTCATCAACTTCCTGTTTATTTGGAAGTTGCTGGGTTTTTCTACTTTTTTCTTCATTAACAACTTCCTTTTTAGCTAGGGGTGTATTACATTTTATACAACTGCTAACGGCTTCGGAGTTATAATATCCACATCTTGTACACTGCATAATAATATCATATTATTTAATGTTGCAAAAGTACATGTGATAAAAGTAGGTGTCAATCCCCCTGTAGGGGGATATTTAAGTATTTAATACTTTGATTATCAGCATATTAATATTTAGAACCAAACTAAATAAGCTTATTATAGTTTTATTTCCAGAATCATAGTTGTTCCATTTCCTCCCGGGGAAGAGTCGACGGTCAGGCTTCCTTTCATGATCGATAAACGGTTTCTTATATTACGTAGGCCAAGTCCTTTATTATCATTTTCATCGTAGTTAAATCCAATACCATCATCTTCATAAAGCAAACTTGCCATACCATCATCGCCAATAAATTGGAAATAAACATTTGTTGCATTGCTATGTTTAATTGCATTTTGAATCAATTCCTGAGTTATTCTATATAAGTGAGTTGTTATTTCTTCACTTTCAATCTCCGGCCAATTATTAAAATAACAATGCATCTTTAGTCGGCTGGTATTGAACATATAGCAAAGTTCTTTGAGTTCATCCTGGAATTCAGCTTGTTTTACCATAGGAGATACCAAACCATGACTTAAACTTCTAACAACACTTATAGTTTTATTAAGTGTTCGTTTAATAGTTTTATCCTCATCTCTTAAATTTTGCTTAATTATAGCCAAACTTCCTCCAATGGAATCGTGGAGAGTACGTCCTACCCGATCCCTTTCTTCTTCCTGGGCTTTAATTATTGAGAGCATCATCTCATGCTGATGCTGTTCATCCTTCTTTTTCAGATTAGCCCTATCATTATATACGCTCAAGGCTTCTCTCCCCATCAATATCATGAAGATAAATATTTCGATCAAGGAAATAGTTAATATACTATTATAAACAAAAGGATTTCCTGGCATAAGCCCCATGTTTGGCAATGTTATATTCAGCAATACGGTACCTACATAAAAACAATAAACTATAAATAGAACAATTGCATTTAAATCCTTATAAAGTACACTTTTAAACAAAAATATTAGCAATAAAATAAACACCAAAGAAGCTACAATCATAATGTAGATATGGGAATAATACTGCACAATACTTAGACGTATTTGTGGAAATAGGTTTAAAATAAATAATACAATCATAAAATAGATAAATCCATACATTATATTCCAAACCAATTTATTACGCTCTTTAATTTTAACTAATGTGTTTAAAAAAAGAGGGAAAAATATGCTTACAATAATTGCTCCACCAAATTCAATGAGTGTGGATATATCTGAGGAATCAACATCAAAAAAAATGAAATAATCTCCTAACTGGGAGGCCATAAAAATACCAATACCAGTGTTTAGGATGACATAGTACAAAAATAATCGCAGGCCTACGAAGAAAAATATTATCAATGAAATAATTACAGCAAAAAGAAATGCGCCTCTCCAAAACCATAGTAGCCTATTATTTTGCCTATGTATTTCTTCAAGTCGGGAGGGCGACACTAAAAAAGCAGAAGCTCGCAACGGACGGTATAAATTATTGTATTTGATTATGATAGTATAACTTTGATTGGACTTGAGAGACAAATTAAATGAATGGCCTGAATTGAACCTTAAACTACTATCTTTTCTCATTGTACCTTGTTTTTCTACTGATACTAATGAATCTCCGTTAAAAATGAATAAATCTATCTTGTGAATATGATTATAAGGAATAAACAATACTTTTTTAATTTCTCTATCAGTTTCATTTGAAATATTAAACCTTACCCATTGAACATATTTTACCGAGCCAAAGTCAAGACTTCCTTCAAGTTCTCTCCAGTTTTGATCTTTAACTTCAAATACATTGAGGTTGTTAGTTTTATCAATAAATTCTTGACAATAAGGAGTGATATTAATTTCATCATGGGTTACAGATACACTAATATCTTTGGCATCACAAAATCCAAGACTTAAAATAAATACTATAATTAAAGATATTCTGTTCACTAAAGATAATTTTCGTAATAATATTTAATTAAATCTGCTACCGTAGAAATTTGTAATTTACGACTTATATTTTTTCTATGGGTTTTTATGGTATTATAACTTATAAACAATTCATCAGCAATCTCCTGATTGCTTTTACCATTGGCCACAAGTGCTATTATTTGTTCTTCTTTTGGAGTCAGAACGTTTTCTTTTATGGTGAGTATATCTAGTGTTTTTAACACTTTCGGGGAATAGAACTTACCACCATGGGTTAGTTCTCTTACAACTTTACTAATCAAATTATGATCATCCTTTAATATATAACCATCAATATTTAATTCTTTACATCTTCTTATAACAGATAGTTTATTGTGCATTGATATAACTAAAATTGGAAGTTTGGGGAAATTTGATTTTAAATAATTCAGGAAAACAAATATATCCTCACCTGGCAATTCTATATCACTTATTAGTAAATCACAGGAATTATAATCTATTTGGTTTTGAGTTAGTTTGGCTATACTGTTATAAATAACTAAGTCAACGTTCTCAAAATTATCTTTTAATATTTCACCCAAGCCCTGAGAAAACAAAGAATGATCATCGAGTATAACTATTTTCATGCAAAAAGTTTATTCTACAAAAATACAAAACAGATAATTAATAAGAAATAGCCCTGCAGGGTGATGTTTGAATTTAAATGAAGAAAATAAACGCAAGCAGTTAATAATGATAAATGTTTTGGAATAATTTAATCATTTACTTTACTTATTCCATTACGGCTTATTAACCAAATGTTAGATTCTTGGTCTTCAAAAACAGAAATTATATGATTATCAATTAAACCATCTTTATTTGTATAATTTGAAACAAATTTATCGTTTTCAAATAAAAATGCCCCATCTCTATCGGTACCTATCCATACTCTTGACTTAGAATCTTCAAGTATAAAATTAGGTTGCCATTTTCCATCATATTCATAAACAACATCCAAACCCTTATCAGTTAATCTATAGAGTTTAGTGCGATCAGCAATATAAAAAGTGTCTTGCGACAATTCTTTAATCAAATAAACATCATCGATATTCACATCATAAATTCGATTAATATTTTGCCAATTTGTATTGTTGAATATCGACAGTCCTTTGGATGAAGAAATTAAAAGTTTATCATCGAAATCATAAATATTATCAATATTTCCCTTCAATTTTAAATCTCTATTGGTAAAGGTTTTCCATTTGGTTTTATTAAAAAGCAATAAGGAGTTAAAAGAATTATCCTTACTACTAAATGCCCAAAGCCGGTTTTGTTTATCATGATAAAAATCGTAAATAATATTTCCGTTAATGCCTTTAGCCTTTTCGAATTTTTTCCATTCACCAGATATATTAGTTGCTATACCATTTGCGGTTCCAACCCATATTTCATTTGTATTACTTTCAAAAACTTTATAACATCTGTCGGATGTAAGTTGTTCTTCATTATACTCACTCCATCTTCTTCCATCATATAAGTACAATCCATCCAGACTTGTAATCCATATTCTCTTATGAGAATCAACTAAATAAGAGGTAAAATAATCAGGAGGAGCACCTATGCGAACAGCTGCAGAACCACCTATAACCCCTGTAAATGTTATCCATTGCTGGCCACCAAATATTTGCACTTTACCTTCTAACATTGAAAAGCCAATTTGGTCAATATCTTTTAGCCCATCTTCTTTTTCAAGGAATAACCAAATATTGGAAAATGAATCTTCAAAAATTGTACTTATTTCGAAACTAGCGTTCTCACTATCACTAAAATAAGTCCAATATTTGCGATTAAAATAAAAAAGTCCTCTGTTGGTTGCTACCCATATATCAGAATTTTTTGCTTCAAAAATTTGTAAAACTTTACCAAGATACTTGTTTTGTCCATCATTTCCTTCTATAAATTTTATAGAAGTCCATTTCCCCGAATAGTAGGCATTAAGACCAAAGTTAGTTGCCGCCCATATTATGCCTTTACTATCAACATGTGCAAATAGTATGTTTGAGGAACTTAAACCTTCATTTTTAGTAAAAGTTGTGAGGTTCTTTTGTGAATAAACATTAAAGATTATAAAACAAAAGAACAAAGTAAGAATCTTATTGGTTGCGAATCTCATTATTACCTTATGCTATTATTTTGGCTAAAGATAATAATTAATCCTAAATTAAGCCCCTATAATGGCAGCAATAACAATTGTTATGACAAATATCACAGCATATAGAACAAGCCCTATAAGCGTCATAATACCTACAAATTTAAAATGAGACTTTAAGTTTTTAAAGGATTCAGTAAGAAACATTGTATCGTTATTCCTCAGTGCATCCTTCATTTTTGCTGAAAACTGATACAAAAAATAAATAGGAATCAAATAAATCACGGCAAGTATTACGTATATAATTCCAAAGAAACCGAACCCATCTGGCAAAGTATCAACATTGGGCAATAACGAAATAATACTTCCAAATAACAAACCAAATAATAGCATTAGGCCAACAAAAACAAAGCCTAATATTGAGAAAAACATGGCCCAATTACTAATTTCCAGCCAATATTTTTTTGTTTGATTACTAATTATTAACTCCTCTTTTTGCTGTGTTACAAACTCATGGGTTTCCATTGTATATGTATTTTTTGATTAAAAGTTGCTATTTAAATATTCTCTTATTTTTTCAGCACCAAGCATATAGGCCTTTTTGGCTGCTTTGAATTGGTTAGCACCACCACCCTTAATTTGATCGAAATGAGTCTTCATTAATTCTTCACCACTAGCGTTTTCTATTATTGCAAGATTTATATCCAAATAGGCAAATTTTATACCCTGGTAGGTTGTTGCTGTTGTTGTATTTGCATCAATTTTAATTATCAAATCGGCTAACTCTTTTTTGTCAACAAAATTATACGACTTTTGAGAGAACACCTCTTTTACAGTGGGTTCTAGAGTCTTGATGTCAATTGATTTGCCATAAGATTTTTCGTCACTTTCCACAAAAATAGTTGGTTTGGCAACTTCTATATTTTCCATCAAAGGTTTTAAGGGGTTCTGAATTTTAGCTATTCCAAAATATATGGAGTTTACTTCCACATTGAAATATGATTCTATATCCAGTGATACCTGTACAGCAATATTCTTTTTCGCAGTTTCAATTGGTGGAAGAAAACATTCGGCAATACCGTTTTCATTGGTTTTGGCTTTACAGAGTAATTTACCGTTTTCCACTTCTGTTACAATAACAGGAAAGTTCTGAATTGGCTCAATAAGTCCATCATTATCAGCACTTACATTAATTTTAACAGGTATTAAAGAAGGAGTTCCTACCTTAATTAGTTTAGGGGCACTTACTAACTTCAAAGTAAAAGCCGCAAGGGTTTCCATTTTTTTTATCTGCAAAGGAATATAATCGATATTTTCTTTTTCAAGTTTGGTGATTAGGATACTTGCCTTTGAAACGGCAATTATTTTATCAGCATTCCAGACGGAAATATTTAATTTTAAAAAACCTCCTTCTTGCCAATAATTACCATTTACCTCTAGTTGATTGTATGATTTCTTGTCAGAAACACTATATTTTCCTGCTTTTACCAAAGCCGTAGAAAACTCATGATTCCATTTTTCTGAAAATTTACTTATTAATCCTGTATTCTCAAAACTCATATCCGACAGATAAAATTGCTGGTTGCTGTTACCCAACTGAAGAAACAATCCATAGGCAGCAAAATATGCCGTTTCACTTAAACTAAGTTCCTCAGGTTTAATTAGTTTGTCTATTTCATTTATTAATTCAACTTTAAGTTTATTTACCTCATCAATATCTATATCCGAGTACATTTTTCTATTTAAAGCAATAAGTAAAACACGTGCTTCATCAATATTTTTAAGAAT
>JBFFLX010000025.1:0-31342 GCA_041554435.1 Bacteroidales bacterium | reverse complement strand
CCTTGATGCTCCAAAATTATCAAGGAACTCTGATGTTTCAAGTTCCAGTCCTGCACCGAAAGTTCTTGATGGTCCTTTAGTTGTAACGTTGATAATACCGGAAGTGGCATCACCGTATTGGGCAGGTACACCACCTAATACTACGTCAACTTGTTCAATTGCCGACTGAGGCACACTCGAGTTACCAATTACCCTAACTCCATCAATAAACATTGCTGTTGCGTCAGAACGAGCACCACGAACACTACCTCTTTCACCATCCTGCGAAAACACACCACCAACTGTTGTAGCAACGGCATTTGCATTACGGTTTGGCATTTTGGCAATTTCTTCCGAAGTTATGTTTGCACCAGAAGACGTTTCGTCCTTCGATATCAAAGGAACTTTATAATCAATTATCTCCACAACTTCCAGCATTTCTGCTGTACTCGACATTTCGATATCGTGGAATCTGATTTTATCAGATGATATTGTGATTCCTTGTGTGATATTAGTTTTGTAACCAACAAATGTTGCCTTCAAATCATATTTTCCCGGAGGGATCGGCTTAATGGTGTAATTACCATCAAAGTCGGAAGTGGTACCTCCAACCTGAGTTCCATTATTGTCAAGAACAATATTTGCAAAAGGAATAGGTTCCTTGGTGTCCTTGTCAATTACTTTTCCTTGCAATGCACCTTGCTGTGCTTGAAGCAACAGCCCTGTTGTAAGTATTAAGCCTAACGTAAGGAGTAAATTTCTTATCATACTCTGTTAATTTTATATTCTATAAAAATCCTGCGTTATTTATTGCATTTAGTAAATCTTATCAATGAAAAAATTTACTTAATAATTATATTTCTACTTTTTTAATACGACGGTCTATTCAAAATTGTTGAATAAATAACCGCTTTCTTAATATTTATTCTTGGTTTTTTCAATCTTTTAACCGGCTTCTTTATTTTTTTTGAAAGCGGTTTTTCTAACTTATTATCTTCTTCTGTGGTATAGACTTTCTTTTCTTCAAAAAAGTTGCCCCCTTCTTCATATTCGTCATCATAAGAAAATATGTGAGAAGCTATACCTTGTGTCGCTGGAACTCTGTTTTGTTCCTTTGAGAGCACATCAACTGTTGGTTCAAATGTTTCTTTTTTGCTGGAATAAACAGCTTCGTCCTGTTTATAACCAAGGAACTCTCCCAATATCCCTTCCAGAGCATTTGGAGTTCTATTATTTTCTGGTTCAGTTTGTTGCGATTTTTTATTCTTTTGGCTTCCTTTATAAATCGAAAATCCTACCCATAGTAATCCTATCAATATATATATGTAATCTCCCAAAGAATTTTCAACTACCATATCAAAAAATTTTAAGTGGATAAAAATAGAAATTATATGGATATAAACAGCATTTCATAGCTATCAATAAAAAAAATATATAATGAAGTTTGATGTATTTGATTAAAAATAACTGATAATCAATGCTTAGTGTCAATATTGAATGATTATAAATTAACTTTTAAGGCGTAAGAGTGAAAATACTTCGAAAATGGTGAATATAAAATAGTATGAAAAAAACGTTAACATAAATGATATCGCATCTTCTCTATTTAATACTGCATAAACTACTATGATTATTGAAAAAATAACAAGTTTTCCGAAATTAACTAACATATAGGCATTTGCAAACTTGCTCAGCCTGTTTTGCATTGATTTTGCAAGCAGTTTAAATATCAAAATTGTGGTAATGTACATGAAGGCAAGTATGAAAGGAAATGCCGGGCTTATTTTTATTTTAGGTGTAAAGAAAAATATTATTACGCTAATTAACAAAAGCGAAGCAGATATTACTGAAATAGTTTTAAAGAATCCCTTGAATTTATTCATTTCTGTTAATTTACTTTTGCTTAAACAATCCCCTCATTCCATAAATAACAGCACCTATAACTCCAAATATTGTTAATGATACTGTAAAAACTGGAAATTCCCAACTTACGTATTTATCAATTTCCCTGCCTCCAAATGCTGCACCTACAATTATTACAATCATTTGCAAAGCCAAACTGGAATATTTGGCATAAAACTTTAAAGGACTTTCATCATTTTTTTTCACCGGTTTTTATTTTGTCGTTGCTTATATCAGTTTTGGAAGCCGACATCTGGCAAGTGCCAGAAAAAACAGCTCCTGGCTCAATAGAAATTTTCTTTGTTACTATATCGCCAGAAAAATTAGATGTTTCAGACAGCCTTACCAAATTATTGATTTTAACTTTGGCTGTAATTTTACCTGAAATATCTGCATTTTCACATTCGATTGTACCATCAATGCTTGCTGATTCTCCAACAACCAATTTGCCCTTTGTAATAATGTTTCCAATTATATTACCATCTACTCGTAAATCACCATTGGTTTCAATGTCTCCTTTAATAGTAGTACCTTGTGAAATCAAATTATGTACTGTGGCATCACCATTTGAATTACTCGACTTTTTCATAGTATTTTGATTGATTTTTTTTTGAAACATCAGTCTCTTTTATAATATTTTTCAAAGAAATCTTTATATGCTTTAAGGTTCTTATCTCTGTAAAAAAGAGGATAATTTGATGTTGAAATAGGAAATATCGAATAATTCTCTTTGTCTACTCCTGAAAGCACATATTTGTCAATTATAATAGCATTATAATAATTAAGTGCTTCATCTTTATTCTTAAAGTTACCCACAGTAACAATGGTTTGTGTTTTACCTAATAACAAACTCTTAACTTTTAGACGCATCAAACTAAAATATTTTCCATTGAAATCCGACAATCGAATTTTTAAGGGATTTATTTCAACATTATCATTATCTACAATTAACATAACAAAATGCAGGTCGTTGCCATTGAAATTATACAATGATTTTTCCTGGGGTTTTCCATCAATAATTTCGCCCGTACCAGTTTGAATATTCTCAGGAACTCCAATGCCATATTCCTGTTGTAATTTCATTCTTAATGCTGTTGCCCTTGGGGTTACCGAACTTCTGGGATAAGTTACAATTAAAGTATCGAGAGAGGCATAAAGTGTGTCAGGAGTATCTACTTTTCCAAGTGATAATGCCTTTAAATACATGAATTTTGGGATTAAAGAAGTATCATCAGGATAAAGTTCAATTCCTTTATTGGAATATGAAATTACTCTATAATATTTTTCTGACTTAAAAGCATCATAGGTTCTCATATAAAGTTCAGATGCTTTTTGTTTTTCTTCCTCCAAAAGAGCATAATAATCGGGGTTGATAATAACCTTGGCATATGTGCTTTCGGGATAATTTCCTACTATTAAACTTTTATAAAATTCGGCTTCCTTATCATTATTCTCTGCATTATATATTTTGTAAAGAGCATACCATGATTCCAAACGATATTGATTCTCGGGAAATCGTTTTTGAAAATCCAGATAAGTGTCAAGGGCTCTTACACTGTCGTTCAGTTTCATTAAGTAAATAAAGCCCAGTTTATTATATGCTTCAATGAGTTGCTCATTGGAGGCTTCAATTTTCTCAGGTGTATTTGGTAATCCTGCCAAATAATATGATCTGTCGATGGGGTCGTAGTTTTTCCTTGAAGTTGAATCCGAAATTGTGTCATTACCTACAATCTCATCATCATTTTGCATTAATAGTTTTTTATTACTTATTCTCCAGTTATCTTCTAATTTTCTATTGCCCCATTTCTTGGTAAATTCATTAAATCCCGAACTTATTGCCGCAGTATTATAAAAATACCATTCTCCATTACCCAGATTATTTCCCGAGCGACCTCTGTCGTTCATGTCAACAAATTGAGTTCCTCCCTCTGCTAAATCTTCCTCCTCCTGCTTCTTTTCCTGTTCCAGTTTATATGCTTCTATTTTCTTGTCGATAATAGCATAAAGTTCGGTGGAGTCGAGACTCACCAAATATTGTAAACTATCTTGTTCTTTTATTGTTTGTGCTTGTGTAACCAAGTCGGTTAATACGCTCGCTTTTTGACTAATTGCTTCATAGTCAGGGTAGTCGTTGGTAAGTGAACTTACGGCCGTGTCGTAATAAGCCTGAGCATAAATATAATTACTTCTTTCGAAAAACATATCAGCAACCTCAAGAGAAGATTTTGTTTTCTGAATCTGATTTTTCACACTATACATAACAGATTTTCTGAGATAGTTAATTGCAAGTGTATCGTTTCCATCCTTTTTTGCAACATCAGCAAGGGCATAATAAATTTGATCCTGAAACTCTTTATTTCTTGCTTCCTTAAGCATCTTGTTGAGAATCTTGTTTATTCCTTTACTGTCGCCATTCTCTGAAGCATAAGTCTCTGCCAGATGCATTTTAGCTTCGAAAGCCATAACATAATCCGGGTTTTTCTTTACAACGCTTGTAAAATACTCTGTTGCTTTCTCAAGATTGCCTTCTTTTTGATAAAGTTGACCCAGGATAAATTTTACTCTGGTGGTTATCTCTTTATCATTATTTAATTCCAATGATCTTTCAAGATATGAAAATGCCTCATCATATTTTTCCTGTTCTATGTAAAAATTTGCAAGTACCAAAGGAATTTGTTTTTCTACATCATAAGGAAAATCTTTTTCTTCGAGTTTGCTCTGAAGAAGATTTATTGTAGCAATAGCTTTTTCAAACCTCTCGTTTTGCAAATGTGTTTTAGCAAGCCACAAATATGCTTCGTAGTGAATGGGGTTATCCTGATATGTTTTGGCTACATAGTCGAAAACCCTTCTGGCACTTATATAATCATGTTTATAAAAATGGGCTTTTCCCATCATCATATAACTATCATCTATCCATTTAACTTGCTCTTTACCACCAAAATACATTGAGTGTTTCTGGATTCCAATGGAGGCTTTTTTTATGGTGCGATCCATCTTGGGGTTTAGCCTTTGTGCTTGCTTTTTATCTCCATAATTATATACAGGCAATACTTTCGAATAATCATCCTCAAAAGTATCTTTAAAACTTTTTTCTCCCTCCTGTAAACTCATCATTCCATTCCAGTATACATTATAATGACTGGTAAGGTTGTGATAGGCTCTTCTTGTCCAGGTGTTCTTCTTTGTAGAACATGCATTTACAAGAAGCAAAATTGATATTGCTCCTAAAATATATGTTATCTTGTATTTGCTATTTGTACTCAAGTTCAATTTTTTCTATATAACTGATTTCAGATTAAATTATTACTGTAAGATGGCAAAAATAATAAAGAAGTGCTTAATACAATAAAACAAGTGATTATTATTATATAAAATGTATTTTAAATAAAAAGAAATTTGACGATGCCTGAGTGTAAATCGTTTTATTATTTTTATGTAGGTTTGCGTTTTATTTTAAAAAAATGGCTAAAAATAAGTCTGATAAGAAGTGGTATTATAAACTAAGGAGCAAATATCGTCTTGTAATTTTCAATGATGAAACTTTTGAGGAACGTTTAATTTTTCGACTTACAAGATTGAATGTACTTTCCGTTTTTGTTAGCCTTGCAATAATTTTTACAAGCCTCACATTATTATTAATTGTTTACACCCCTTTGAAGGAGATGATTCCCGGATATCCCAGTACTTATCAAAATGAAAAGTTAATACGACTAAATATTCTGGCCGACTCTTTGGAGGATCAGTTGAGGATGAAGGATTTGTACTTTGAGAATATTAAAAATATTATTGAAGGAAATGATATTACCGAAGACACCACAAAGTTGATTTCTGAAAAAGATGTTTTTTACGATACTATTACCTTACAATCTTCGCAGCAAGATAGTTTATTGAGGGCTGAATTTGAGAGCCAGAATATGAATAATTTATATTTACCCGAACCTAGTGACACAAAAGAAAAGCAGCGCAACATTAAATATTTAAGTTTCTATCTGCCTGCTGATGGTATTGTTACTTCAAAATTTGATTTGAGTAAAGAACATTTTGGTATCGACATAGTTGCAAAGCATAATGCCGCTGTTAAATCTACGCTGGATGGAACGGTGGTTTTTGCTGGATGGACTTTGGAGACAGGTTATGTAATCGCAATTCAGCATAATGAAAATCTGATTTCTTATTATAAACATAATTCGGTTTTGCTTAAAAAAGTTGGTGAAATAGTTAAGGCCGGTCAACCAATTGCAATAATTGGTGAGTCGGGTGAACTCACCACAGGAGCCCATTTGCATTTCGAATTATGGCATAGAGGAGCACCGGTTAACCCGGAAGATTATATTATTTTTTAAATCCTATCATTATTCAAAAACATAAGTATGAAAAACATTTATCTAATAATTTTAACGGTTTGTATATCCTTAATTTATTCTGCTTCATATACTCAAACAGCAGAGGACTATAATAATATAGATAATTACATAAAAAAATCGGTACAGGATTTTAATATGCCCGGCTTTGCAGTAGCAATTGTTAAAAATGGAGAAATTGTTTTCCAACATGCATATGGTTATAATAATACCCAAGAAAAGTCAATAACCGATGAAAATACTCTTTTTGGAATTGCCTCATGTTCAAAGGCTTTCACTGCTGCATGTATCTCAATACTTGTTGATAGAGGAGAAATTAGTTGGGAAGATAAAGTTGTGGATTTGCTACCGGGTTTTAAACTTTCCGACCCTTATATTACAGCCAATCTTACTGTAGAAGATTTGCTTGCGCATCGATCGGGTTTCGAAACCTTCGATGGAGACTTAATATGGTATGGAACAAAGAGAAATCCCCAGGAAGTAATTAACAGGATTCAGTACAGGGAAATACCTTTTGGCTTGCGAGAAAAATTTGGATATTCAAATCTTATGTTCATTACTGCAGGTGAACTTATAAAAAGTGTTACAGGAAAATCATGGCCCGACTTTTTAAAGGAAAATATATTCGACAAAATTCATATGGATGAGAGTAATACCACGAATACAGGTTTTGAAAATAATCCTGATGCAGCATGGCCCCACATGGAAGGACAACCAATGGATTTTATAAATTATGATAATATAAGTGCTGCGGGAGCCATTAATAGTTCTACAACTGATATGTTAAAATGGCTTCAACTTATGTTGGGAAAAGGAATTTATGATAATGATACAATATTCTCAAAATCAAATTATTACAGGATGGTTTCTGCGAAAACACCTATGAATGCAGGTAGGGCTGAAACACTGGATGGAACACATTTTGCCGCCTATGGACTGGGTTGGTTTTTAAAGGATTATAAAGGTCGTAAAATTATATATCATGGAGGTGGACTACCTGGATTTCACTCGAAAGTTGTTGTTGTACCTGAAGACAGTTTGGCATATGTAATACTGGCCAATCAACTTTCTGCATTAGTTCCGGCCATCGACAGAAAGATACTTGACTTTTACCTTAATAGCAGCGATACCACCGATTGGGCAAAACTTTATCTGGCTGCAGAGAAAAAGCAAAAAGTACGACTTGATGATAAATGGGAAAAACTTGCCGAAGAGAGAGTTAAGAAAACAAAACCATCTATTGAAAAAGAAGGATATACAGGCGAATACGAAGATAAAATGTATGGCAAGGCTAAAGTTGAAATAGTGGATAAGGAACTATTTCTTACTCTTGAGCCCACTGCCGATTTATTTAATACAAAACTCGAACACTGGCATTACGATACTTTTAAAATAAAATTTGCTGATCCGTTTTTACCACCTGGGTTTATTACCTTTTCTTTTAATTCAATGGGTGAAGTTACAGGATTTAAAATTGATATGGATGCACCTGATTTCCATTTTAAGAAACTGGATTTCAAAAAATTATAGTTTATACGCCATTGTAATCTACCTCGTCCATCAGCGATTGAGTTAAATATGTCATCTCTGTTAATTCAAGAGCAAACAGGTTACCATAACCGGGGCGTCGTTGTATATAAACCCCATTGTCCAAATCGATAAATTTATAGTCGTGGGAGTTAATTGCAAGATGAATAAATTCATGATTTACAGGAACATGGCCGTGTATTATTTTCTTGTTCCCTACTTTTTTCGGGTCTATTTTAAAATCCCTCGCCCAAATCATGGCTCTTTTATCTTCAAAAGGATCGTCAAGGCTGAAATTTAATCCCGCATGAACTATTATGAAATCGTCAAGTTCAGCATAATACTGCAGATTTCTCATCCAGTTAATATACTTTTCCGGAATGTCTTTTGGACGGTTGGTTTCGAAACTTTCCATGGTTTGAGTGCCACCGTATCTTTCCCATTCTTTTTGTGTTTTGGTTTTTGTTCGAAAACCTAAAAAACTTTTGTTTTTAGAGTCTTCCTCCCAGGCCTTTATACAATAATCTTCATGGTTTCCCAAGAGGCAGGTAACATTGTAATCGTTTTCCTGCAAATTCATGATAAAATCGATAACTCCCTTGCTGTCAGGACCACGATCTATATAATCACCTACAAAATAGATTTCATCGTTTTTGCTTGGTTTAATTTGTGTTTCAATTAGATATTTGAGGGTTAGTGCACAACCGTGAATATCAGGAATTACCCACTTTTTAGCCATAATTAAGTATTTATTTCTAGTTTAAAACGTTTGAGGCAAATTTAATCTAAGTTTTTAAAACCTGTAATTAGTTGTATAAATGTTAAGCTTTCGAAAAACAAAGATACTTAAATATTTAAAAAGCCTATTTTTGCAATCCTAAAATTATGTAAGAGTTTTGAATAAACTATTTATAATAATGAATTACTAAACTCTCAATATGAACAATAATAATTTAACTTTTTTAAACTGCTGGAAAAAAAATGAAAAATAAAAATATAAACAAAGTTCTACTCCTTATCCTGGATGGATGGGGATATGGTAACAAAGATAAAAGTGATGCAATTTTCAATGCCGATACACCCTATTTCGATTCTCTTTTAGAAAAATATCCTAAGTCCGAATTACTTACTTGTTGTAATCATGTTGGATTGCCTGAAGGGCAGATGGGAAATTCTGAAGTAGGTCACCTGAATATTGGAGCAGGAAGGGTTGTTTTTCAGGATTTGGAGAGAATTAATAATGCCATAAAAGAAGATACTTTAAAAGATAATCCACAAATAATAAGTGCCTGTAATTCGGCGCTTAAATCTGGTAATGCATTGCACTTTATAGGTCTTTTATCCGACGGTGGCGTACATTCCATGAACTCCCATCTTTATGAACTTATAAATATTGCTGAATCAAAAGGTCTTCAAAAAGTGTTCGTTCACATTATAACCGATGGCCGTGATACTGACCCATATAGCGGACAGAAGTATATAGAAGAGCTTCAGGAATTCCTGAAAGGGAAATCCACTAAGGTTGCATCATTAATAGGACGTTATTATTCAATGGATCGTGATAAGAGATGGGAACGCATTAAGGAAGGATACGATCTAATGGTTAATGGCAAAGGTGAAAGTTTTGAAGATGTTGTGGAAGCCATTAAATCTTCCTATAAAAATGGAATTACTGATGAGTTTATCAAGGCAAGTGTTATTGAAGAAAATGGTAAACCTATAGCCACTATTAAAGATGGTGATACTGTTATTGCCTATAATTTTCGAACCGATAGGTTAAGAGAAATGACACATGTTTTAAGTCAGGAAAATATGCCGGAATATGATATGCATGCTCTCGACTTAAACTATTTTACCATGACTAACTACGATAAGAAGTTTAAGAATGTAAATATAGTTTTCGACAAGGAAGATTTGAAGAATACCCTGGGAGAAGTAATATCTAAAAACGGACTAAATCAATTGCGAATTGCCGAGACAGAAAAGTATGCACATGTAACTTTCTTTTTTTCCGGTGGACGGGAAGAGCCTTTCGAAAATGAAAACAGAATTATGGTTAACTCACCTAAAGTAGCCACCTACGATTTGCAACCCGAAATGAGCGCATATCTTGTTAAAGATAAACTGGTTAACGATTTGAGCGAAAAAAATAATGATTTCGTAGTTGTAAACTTTGCCAATGGCGATATGGTTGGGCATACAGGAATAATGCCTGCTATATTAAAGGCCGCTAATGCTGTAGACAATTGTATAAATGAGGTAATAGAAACTGCCAAAGCTAATGATTATACAGTGCTCTTAACCGCCGATCATGGAAATGCCGATTTTGCAGTTAATGAAGATGGCAGCCCTAATACTGCACACTCATTGAATCCTGTACCACTTATTTTAATTTCCGATAAACTTAAAAATGCTAAATTAAAAAATGGTATACTCGCAGATATCGCACCAACAATATTAAATTTAATGGGTGTTGAAAAGTCGGAGGAAATGACTGGTAAAGTACTTGTTGAAGAATCCTAGACATCAGTTTTTGTTCCTATATTTGCAGGGTGCAGTTTAAAACTCCATATGTTGCAAAAGTTGTTTATCCCTCTTTAATTTGGGATATGCCTTCAAACGAAAATAAAATATATCTTACTTTCGATGACGGTCCGCATCCCGACATTACAGTGTCGGTAATTGAATTATTGGAAAAATATAATGCCAGGGCCACTTTCTTTTGTGTTGGAGAAAATGTAAAGAAGTTTCCGGATACTTTTAATCATATTAAGAGCCATGGCCATAGTGTTGGAAATCACTCTTACAATCATTTAAATGGTTGGAAAACAAAGAGTAATGACTATTTTTTAAATATTGAAAAAGCCAATAAATTAATAGGTTCAAATTTGTACAGGCCACCTTATGGTAGAATCAGCCCTGCTCAAATTAAGCAATTAAAGCAAGATTATAAAATAATAATGTGGTCGGTATTGAGTTATGATTTTGATGCCAGAGTATCAAATGAATCGTGTTTGGAAAATAGTATTAAAAACTCCCGACCTGGTTCAATAATTGTATTTCACGATAGCGAAAAGTCGAAGGAAAAAATGTTTTATGCATGCGAAGGATTTTTGGATTATTTTAGCCAAAAAGGAGTTGAGTTTGCAAGTATCACAGAAAAAAATATTTAAAATTAATGTTGAATAGACTAGCCTTTTATATTGTAGCAACGATACTATTGATTTCATGTGCACATCCTGTAAGCCCGGGTGGTGGAGTGAAAGATAAGGATGCACCGGTGGCTCTGGGAACAAGTCCTGAAAATGGAAGTGCTAATTTTAAAAAGGATAAATTTACTATCGAATTTGATGAATTCGTTGAGTTAAAAGATGCTCAGAATCAAATATTGATCTCTCCACCTCTTCAAAATACTCCCGATTATAAAATTAAAGGGAAATCAATTCAGGTTAAATTCAATGAAAAACTAAAGGAAAATACTACTTATTCGGTTTATTTTGGCGATGCTATTGTGGATATTACCGAGGGAAATCCCGTCAGTAACTATACTTATATTTTTTCAACAGGTCCGTTTACCGACTCATTGAGTCTGCAGGGAGTTGTGAAGGATGCATTTACGCTGGAACCGGTAAGCGATTGTTTTGTAATGCTTTATAAAAATGATAACGACACCATATCGCTTGATTCCATGCCATTACTAGTGCGCCCATATTATTTGAGTAAAACCGATGATATGGGTAGATATCGCTTTAGTGGTCTTGGAAACGATAAATATTTATTATTTGCAATTGTTGATATGAATGGGAGTTTAAGTTTTGATCTGCCAAACGAACAAATTGGATTTATCGATAGCCTCATCAGTCCTACCTACATTAATAAACCAATTGTTGACAGCACTTTAGCTGATAGTGTATTCGCTGATTCTACTGAACTGATAGTCAGCGATACAATAGGGGGTGTTCAGGATAGTCTGGTGAAAAAAGAGGATAAATTTTTTAGTGATCAAATAACAACATATAATACTTTATTATTTACTGAGAGGCAAAAGAAATTAAAACTACTAAGTTATAAATTGATCAGAGACAATACTTTACAATTTATTTTTAATCTTCCTAACAAAGATGTCCAAATAAGTCAACTGAGCGTCGCCGATAGGGAGCAATGGTATTTTTCCAAAGCGTCGAAAGAGAATGATACTGTTACCTGGTATATGAAAGATATGGGTTTAGACACATTAAATGTATTAATACGGCAAAACCGTGATACACTTGAATTGTTGGAAATACGTATGGAGAAGCCCGGTATAAAACAAAATAGGAGAAAAGATAAAGAAGAAAAGAAAGCTCTACTTTTTGAACCAATACCTAAAAATAAAAAACTGTTGCCGGAACAGAATCCGGGGATAAGATTTTTTCAACCAATCGATTCTATTAACCTTGATTCCGCTGTTTTCATTAATGTTGAAGATACTATTGTAAATCCTGACTTTGTTTTTCTGGATTCCTTAAAAATGAGCATTGGTTTTAAAATAAATAATATTGAAGACAGCAGATACAAAATACTAATTCCGGATTCATCTATTTACGACTGGAATGGAATTTCAAACAATGAATTAATAATTAACTTTAGCACCATTAAACTGAGTGAATATGGTCAGTTATCAATGAAAATTACAAATTCTTCAAATACAAAATTATTAATTCAACTTTTAGTTGATCAAGATAAAGTTATGAAGCAAGATGCGGTTGAAAATGATACTGTATTAATTTATAAGTACTTAAATCCAGTGAAATATGGGTTTAAAGTAATTTTTGATGAAAACGGAAATGGTAAATGGGATGTTGGAGAATATTCCAATAAAAAACAAGCGGAAAGAGTTGAGTATTTTGATAAACTTATAGAAGTAAGGGCAAACTGGGAAATAGAGGAAGAATGGAATATTAACTAAACCTAGTCGTTACATTTATTAATACACTCAACTATATCTTTTAAAGTAACATGTCTTAATGAATAGTAAATATTCTTTCCATCTCTGGTAGAAACCAATATCCCCAATTTTTTAAAATATTGAGATGATGACTCGCTGTTGCCTGTTCTATATTAAGAGCCTTGTGAATTTCAGTTACGCTTAGTTTAGTGTCTTCCGACAGCAAATCAATAATAGCAATTCTCATGGGATGTGAAATCGCCCTTAACTTATTTGCAGCCAATTCTAACTTTTCCGTATTAATGTTAAAGTTCGACATAATTTAAATAGTTTTTGGCAAAAATAGATATTTTAAAACCATAATCGTAAGTATATATGTACATATATCATATTATTAGATATTTTATAATAATTCTAAATAATAAATTTGATAACATACACATATACAGCACTTAAGCCTTTTGGGCGGATTATGTAAACAATGGGGTAAAACTAAAGGTTGTTCCGTCAAAAAGGCCTTTATCGCTAAGTTTTAAGTCGGGGATAACCAACAGGGCCATAAATGAAAGTGTCATAAATGGTGCTCTTAAAGTGGAACCCATTTTATGTGCAAGTTTATCAATATGATGGTATTGTTCTGATACCTTATATGCATCGATATTCGACATTAATCCAGCCACAGGTAATGGAAGTACGCATGTTTCATCATTCGAAATGGCAACCACACCACCTTTGTTTTCAATAACCAGGTTTATGGCATTGAGTAAATCGTCATCGTTAGTACCAACAGCAACAATATTATGGCTGTCGTGAGCCACACTCGAAGCAATCGCACCTTCCTTAAAACCAAAGCCATTAATAAATGCCATAGCAGGTTCACTAATACCATATCTGTTTAAAACCACAAGTTTTAGCACATCATTTTTAGTATCGCTTATCACATTTCCCTCATGGATTTTCGGATTTACTTCGAGTTTTGAAGTTATTAATTCTCCATCAAAGGCTTTTATTGCTTTAAGTTTTCCAGTTGTATATGGAACTTGTATTTGTGATTTTTCGATTTTTTTTGCAACAAATAAATTTGGTGTTTCTCCTTTAACTTGCTCTATTAGAGATTTTCTTCCATCATATACCAACTTGCCTTTTATGTAAGTACTCTTGATATTAAAATAATTAAGGTTGTCAACTATTATAAAGTCGGCATCGTCATTTTCTCTAAGAATACCCACATCCAGTTTATAATGATTTATTGGATTCAGAACTATACTTTGTAAAACCCTTATTGGGTCGTAGCCTTTGCTGACAGCTCTTTTATACATATCATTTATATGGCCTTCTTCCAGGTCATCAGGATGTTTATCGTCGGAGCAAAACAATACTTTATCAGGATGGCTGCCTATTAATCCTGCCAGAGCTTCAAAATTTTTGGCTGCGCTACCTTCACGAATTTGAATATTCATTCCATATTTTATTTTTTCCAGGGCTTCTTCCATGGTAAAACATTCGTGATCGGTTGTAATCCCGGCTTCTATATATTTCTTAGCGGCTTCACCTTTAACCCCCGGGGCATGCCCGTCAGCTGGTTTCCCATGCTTTTTGGCGACCTCCAGTTTTTGCATTTCAAACTCATCCCTGTTTATTACTCCAGGGAAATTCATCATTTCTGAAAGATATTTTATTTGATCCATTGAGAGGAGTTCTTCCAGTTCCTCAATGCCAATTTTATTCCCGGCAGTTTCAAATGGGGTTGCCGGCACACATGATGATGCTCCAAAAAAGAACTTAAAAGGAACCGAGTTGCCATTGTCGATCATATATTTTATGCCATCAATTCCAAGCACATTTGCAATTTCATGAGGGTCGGAAACTGTAGCCACGGTTCCGTGGGTTACTGCCAAACGTGCAAATTCAGATGGTATAAGCATTGAACTTTCTATATGTATATGCGAATCAATTAAACCCGGTAAAATATACTGACCTTCTGTTATATTTTTATCTTCTGTTATTGATTTAATTTTGCCATTTTCAATTACCAGATGGCCTTTGATAATTTTTCCATTAGTTAAATCAACTATATTTCCTTTAAACTCCTGAGTTTTCATTTTAGTAAATTTTAATCTGTTTGAATTGTATTTCTTGCTTAAGACACTAATAATTCCTTAAAAGTATAAAAAGTTGTTAAGCCTTTGGAATTTAAGTATTCTTTTATTTCTGTTTTGTTCAATTTGCAACCTATCATTGCAAAATCTCCTCCCCATGCGCCAAGTGATTTTGCACTTCCTGGCAAGTCGTTAAAAAATAGTGATTTAACTGTTGGCATTTTAAGTATTTTCGACATTATTTGCTCGTGCTCATGGATTAATTCATTGAAGTTTTCAATACTATCAGTCTTGCTGAGAGCAATCGATATTTCACTTATTCGATTTATTTCTGATTCAGAAAAATCAGCGTTTCTATTAAAATAATTAATGCTTTCTGAAGATTTTTGCTTTTTACCCAGATAAACAAAGTACAAACCATTATTAAAAGCGGGATTAAAATCTACTTCTGTAATTAACTTATTATTATTTTCTAATTTGAAAAGAATTGGATTATTAGTATTAGCGCATGCTATATCATATCCTGATCCGCCAAAGGTTTTCTTCAATAAATCATAAGGGTTAAAATTGCCCCATTTCGATAAATTATTAATGAGCGTGGAACTGGAACCAAATCCATGTTCCGGCAAAAATTCTAAATTTGTTTTTATGCTGTAATCTTTGCTTGCATCCAAAAAGTGAGGATTCAACTCAAGGCAGGAGATTAAAATATGTTGAAGTTTTTTCAGTTCAGGAATGGAGTTCTCATTATTTTTTGAAAGTTCATTAATATTTAATTTTACTTCGAACCATTTTCCATTTTTGTGCGATGCATACCAGAAGATTTCGCCTTTTCCCGGCGATTCTATTACTTCCAGCGATTGTCCTTTATTAATTGGAATTGCCATTGCAGTGGCACCTTTAAGTACCAGATATTCTCCGCTAATGAGGAGTTTTCCGTTCGAATGCCAGTATTTTTTATTTACCTGCACCTCTAAGATTTAAAAGGAATTGTTCTACACTACTAAAAGAAACCTTATGTGCCATAAAATGTTCAACGGCTTTTTTCTTTTCTTCTTTATTGGCATTAAAATTATTTAGAATATTCATCAGGTGCATTTTCATGTGACCTATTTGTATTCCTTTGGTTACCAGCGACCTGATTGCTGCAAAATTATTTGCCAGACCTACTGCTGAGGCTATCATCATTAATTCTTCCGCCGATGGGTTTCCAAGCATTTGTAGGGAGTGCTTTGCCAGTGGATGCAAAGAGGTTAGTCCGCCAACAGTGCCCATAGCTAAGGGAATTTCCAAATAGAATTTAAAATTATCCTCTTCAATTTGAACATGAGAAAGGCTTGAATATGTTCCATCCTTGGAGGCATAAGTATGTCCCGCTGCTTCTATGGCTCTGAAGTCGTTGCCTGTAGCAATTGCAACAGCATCAATACCATTAAAAATACCTTTATTGTGTGTGGTTGCTCTGAAAGGGTCAATCTCTGCAATTTTCACAGCCAACTGAAATTTTTCTACGAATTCCCGGCCACTCATATCATTATCAATATTGTCGAGTTCAGAAATTTTGCAATTTACCCATGTTCTAACAAGGCAGTCGGGAGTATAGTTAGAAAGTATCGACATTATTATTTTGCAATTTTTTTCTTTTCCTTTAAAGATATCTTTTTCCAAAAAGAAATCTTCCATTGAATTTGCAATTTCTTCCAGACAGGAATTAATAAAATTGGCTCCCATAGAATCGCGGGTGTCGAAAGAAACTTTTATCTGGAAATAATTATCAATTTTATCTCTCATGTCAACCAGTTCGATGTTGAGTATGCCACCGCCTCTGGCTTCCATTTTTGCTGTAATGTTTTTGGTTCTTTCCCTCAAATACATTTTAAGTTCATCGAAGGTGAATTGTAATTTTTTAAAATCACCTTCCCAGGTGAAATGCACCTGACCTATTTTTACTACACCTTTTATCTCTGCTTTAAAACCTCCATGTTCCGACCAAAATCGGGCGCTGGAAGATGCAGCGGCAACTACTGAACTTTCTTCAATAACAAGGGGTGCAAGATATGATTTGTCGTTTACAATAAAATTTGGGGCAACACCATAGGGAATATAAAAATTGGAAATTGTATTTTCACTAAACTCATCAAAAACCTTTTGCTTGTCAACATCCTTATGCCAAAAACTCTTCAACAACTCAACTGTTTCCACTTGATTGTCCATCATTTCAGCAACTATCTTCAATTTATCCTCCTTAATAAGTTTTGAAAACCCCTTGAGTATAAATTTTCTCTTCTTTCCTTCCGACATACTGCGTACTAATTATTTAGCCAAAACTAATTCAAACAACTACCAATCATCTTCAACTTTTTCTTCCGGCTCAGGCTTCATGTGGTTTATCAGGTTTTCACTCCAATCATTTACGAATGTAGCAATTTGCTCAAGATACGAATCCCATTGTTTGTTATATGCCGGATCGGATTTATCCAGCCATTTTTCAATAGGTAAGTTTGTTCTTGACTTTAAGAGCAGTTCAGTAATGGTGTACCTAAACCTGTCTTGCTTGAATTCTAAAACAAAAGTATAGTTTATTGTGCCTCCAATATGTTTAATACTGTCATCATCCCAATAGTAAATTCTGAAATGGTGGTTTCCTTCTATTTTACCTGTTTCAACATCACGTATTGAAGTTATTCTTACAGGATCTTTATAATAATCGTTAAGCCAATAAATACTTCTGTTAAACAACTCATCCTTACTTCCTTTTTCGTCAAGTACTGCCTGGAATTTAATTTTGTTGGTTTCAGTGTCGATAGGTATTATTGGCTTCATATTCTGCGAAAGTGCCGAATAGCTTGTTAAAAATAATACGAACAATATTAGATGCTTCATAATATATAGTTTTTCCAATTCTACAAAATTAACAATTTTGCTTAATTGGTATGTAAATATACTTATACTTTGCTATAATACTACTTTGAGTTTGCTAATTATACTCCCTCAACTAAAATTCCTGTTTCAAAGTTTGAAATCGGATTTAAGAATGTAATAAACAACACTAAATTTAGAATTATTACTACGCCTATTTTTGTACCTTTATTGCCTGATTTTAATTTTTTATGAATAGGGAAAATAATATACGGAACTTAAACCTCAACAATATTTGGGATATTGTTGTAATTGGTGGAGGAGCCTCTGGTTTAGGTGTTGCTGTGGATGCTGCAAGCAGGGGTTATAAAACGGTTCTTGTGGAGCAACACGATTTTGCTAAGTCAACTTCCAGTAGAAGTACTAAACTGGTTCATGGTGGTGTAAGATATTTAGGTCAGGGTGATGTAGCTTTGGTTCTGGATGCCCTAAAAGAAAGGGGAATATTTTTAAAAAATGCTGCTCACCTGGTTAGTAAACAGGAGTTTGTGGTTCCAAATTACGAATGGTGGGATGCTCCTTATTATACTATAGGGCTGAAAATTTATGATTTGATGTCAGGAAAAAAGGGTTTTGGAACCTCAGAACATATCAGCAAAGAAGAAACTCTGGATAAAATTCCTAATCTCCTTGAAAAGGAATTGGGCGGTGGAGTTATTTATTATGATGGCCAGTTTGATGATTCACGCATGGCTATTACCCTCGCTCAAACAATTAACGATAAGGGTGGTATAGCCATAAATTATATGAAAGTTAACAGTCTTATCAGAAACAGATCGGGAATGATTAAAGGTGTGAAAACGACCGATATGGAAACCGGCCTCGAACATAAAATAAATGCAAGAGTAGTTGTTAATGCCACAGGTGTGTTTTCCGACGATATTATAAGAATGGATGATCCGGTTGCTGAGAAGACTGTAGTTGCTTCCCAGGGTGTACATTTGGTGGTGGATAAAAAGTTTCTGGGATCTTCATCAGCATTAATGATTCCTAAAACATCAGATGGGAGAGTTTTGTTTGCTGTTCCATGGCATGATAAAACGGTTTTAGGAACTACCGACACTCCGGTTGATGAAGTTTCATTGGAACCAAGAGCAAGGGAAGAAGAAATTAATTTTATACTCGATACATGTAAGGAATATCTTAAAATATCTCCTGAAAGAAAAGATGTGTTAAGCGTTTTTGCAGGGCTTCGTCCTTTGGTGGCTCCTGAAAAAGAAGATAAAAAAACCAAGGAAATTTCACGCGATCATACCATCAGTGTTAGCCTGTCGGGATTGGTAAGTATTGTAGGAGGAAAATGGACCACTTATCGTAAAATGGGAGAGGATACTATTGATACTGCAATTATGGTTGGCGGTTTAAAAGAAAGACCTTCAGTAACAAGCGAAATGCCTTTACATGGCTCTGTTTCAACTAATGATGCTGACAATCATCTTAAATTTTATGGTACTGATGCGATGGAGATACAGTCTATTATTGCAGATAATAAAAAGATGGGGGAAAAGATAGTTGAAAGTTATCCTTTTCTTAAAGCAGAAATTGTTTGGGCATGTAGAAATGAAATGGCCAGAACAATAGAAGATTTCCTTGCCAGAAGAATTCGTCTGTTGTTTCTGGATGCACGGGCTGCAATTGAAGCATCAACAGTGGTTGCTAAGATAATGGCTGCTGAATTAGGCTATAGAAGGAAGTGGCAAAAAGAACAAATAGCAAGTTTTACCAAATTAGCTGAGGGATATTTTCTTTCCGATAATCCTGATTGAAATTATGATAGAAAATAGAAACATTAACTATTTGGAAAAGATAGCAGCGTTTATAAGTTCTTTTCGGGATAAAAATATCGGGACCCCTACTCTGAATCATGCTGCCATTACATTGGCCGATACCTATGCCACAGCATTTAGCGGAATTAATACTCAGGCTTTTAAAACTGCTTGTGTAAGTGCTGATTATTTATTTGGAAAAGGTGATTATGATATTTGGGGTACTGAGTTGAAGACTTCTCTTTTTGGAGCTGCTTTTTATAACTCTCTGGCGATAAGTTCTACAGATTTCGACGATGGTCACCGTAAAGCAGTGGGACATCCTGCAAGTGCTCTTGCTGCAGTTGCAATTTTGTTGGGAATAGAAAAAAATGCAAACCTGATTGATATTTTAAAATCAGTAATTGTGGGATATGAAGTGGCAACACGGTTTAGTTTGTCGCGCAAACCCGAGAGCATCAACTCCTATTCCAGTGGAAGATGGGCCGCTTTTGGAACAGTTGCCACAGCAGCCTATTTGCTTGAGTTGGAAACCAGGCAAATAGTTCAGGCTTTGAGTAATGCTTTTGTACTTTCTCCTCATATGTTGGGGGGGTCTTCAGATGTGAGTACAGGTTCCATGTCGAAAGAAGGTGTTGCATGGGCTGTTCAAAGTGGATTACAGTCGGCAATTTTTGCCAAAGACGGGTTTAGTGGCCCGTACTTATTTTTGGAGGAAAGTAATGAATTTAATCCTGAAACACTTATTGCTGGTTTAGGTGAATCTTATCTAATAAACTCAAATTATTTCAAACCCTATGCCTGCTGTCGTTGGTTACATCCGGCAATAAATGCATGTGATAATATTATTACAACTAATAATTTTAATGCTAAGAATATTTCGAATTTAAAGGTTTATACCTTCACAAGATTAACGAAATTAATTAGTGAAAAATATCCCACTAATGTTATCATGGCTCAATTTCATTTGCCATTTGCTTTGGCAATAATGATTATTTATGGGGAATGCGGTCCAAAATATTTCCATGAAGATTATATCCATAATGATGATATAAAACAATTAATAGATAAAATCCAAATTGTTGAAAATGAAAAGTATACTAAAATGTTTCCGGCGGAATTAGCATCCGGAGTGGAGATAGAAGTTGCAGGAAATGAATACTTTGAAGAAAAAATGTCAGCCCCCTGGGATTATGGCAATCATCCCTCCAAAGAGGAGATAAAAAATAAATTTGATAAACAAACATCGAATTATGAGCATATTAGTTGGGATTGGTTTTTCAATTTTTAGATTTATCGGCTTAATAGGAAACAAATTTTAATTTTGCGAAAAAAATTATGCAGTTTAAGGATGTAATCGGTCAGAGTTCCATTAAAGAAAGACTCATAAAGTCGTACTCAGATAATAGGTTGGCGCATACTCAATTGTTTCTGGGTTCTGAAGGTAGTGGAACACTCCCAATGGCTCTAGCATTCGCACAATATATAAATTGTAAAAACCGAAGTGCTTACGATAGTTGTGGCATTTGCCCTTCCTGTGTAAAGTTTCAGAAGAACTCGCATGCGGATATGCATTTTTATTTTCCCAATAATACTACCGAAAGTGTAAAGAACAAACCGGAATCCAAACTATTAACCAATGAATGGAGAGAATACCTTCAGTCGTGCCAAAATTATGCTGTTAGCCGCGATTGGTTCAATTTTCTTGGAGTGGGAAATAAGCAGGGAAGCATTAATGTGCGTGATGCAAAAAACATCATCGAAAAAATGTCGATGAAGGCCTATGAGGCAGAATATAAGGTTGTTATCATCTGGTTGGCAGAGAAACTTAATATGGATGCCTCCAACAAATTACTTAAAACACTCGAAGAACCACCTGAAAAAACATTAATATTTTTAATTGCAGAAAGGTATGAGTTATTAATTCCAACTGTAAGATCAAGAGCTCAGCTTGTAAAGTTTAATTCCATTGATCTGGAGGATATGGAAGCGGCAATGAAAAATATTTCTGAAGAAATAAATCCATCTATAAATATTTCTGATTTGGCTCGTCTTGCAAATGGCAATTGGAATGAAGCCCGTAAAATTCTTAATGAAACAAGCCTTGAAAATGAGTTTTTCGATCAGTTCAGAAGTTGGTTACGACTTTGTTTTGCTCCTAAGGACTACAAAGCTCTTTTCTCTTTTAATCAGGAAATCAGCCGTTTAGGAAGAGAAAAGCAAAAAAGTTTTTTACAATATGGCATATCAATAGTACATTATTGTATTATGATGAATGTGAATAATTATCAAGCAGTAAAACTGGTAGGGGAGGAGTTTGATTTTGTGAAAAAGTTTGCTCCATTTATTAACGAAGCAAATCAGGATAAGATTTACGAAATATTAAATGAGGCTATTTATCATGTGGAAAGGAATGCACATGGGGGAATTATCTTCACCGATTTGAGTTTCAAACTGGTAAATTTACTAAGAATGGGCAAAGCCAAATTAAAAGCTTAGCAAGCCACTAAGTATATCTCTGAATAAGCTACGTGATTCACGCAAAATGATAAGGAAATAGTGTATTGCAGGCATAATAAAGCATAAGTTTGAAAGGTAATTTTATTAATAAACTTTTAAACAAATTATTTTTTATGTCAAATGTATATGAACAAAAGGTAAATGACTTTATGGCTAAGGTTATTGCCAAGAACCCAAGTGAATTAGAATTTCATCAAGCAGTACACGAAGTTGTAGAATCAATTATACCTTTTATCGAGGAGAATCCTCAGTACAAAGAGGCTAAAGTTCTGGAAAGAATGGTAGAGCCTGAAAGAGTAATCATGTTCCGCGTTCCTTGGTTGGACGACAAAGGTGATGTACAGGTAAACCGTGGTTTCCGTATCGAAATGAACAGCGCCATTGGACCTTATAAAGGTGGTCTTCGTTTACACCCTACTGTTAACCTTGGAGTTTTAAAGTTTTTAGCGTTTGAACAAGTATTTAAAAATTCACTTACTACATTACCAATGGGTGGTGGAAAAGGTGGATCTGATTTCGACCCTAAAGGAAAATCCGACAACGAAGTTATGCGTTTTACTCAGAGTTTCATGAGCGAACTTTTCCGTCATATTGGACCAAACACTGACGTACCTGCAGGTGATATAGGTGTTGGTGGACGTGAGATTGGTTTCTTATTCGGACAATACAAAAGATTACGCAATGAATTTACTGGTGTTTTAACTGGTAAAGGAATGGAATGGGGTGGATCATTAATTCGTCCTGAAGCAACTGGTTATGGAACTGTTTATTTTGCAGAAGAAATGCTTAAAACACGTGGTGATAGCATGAAAGGTAAAATATGTGCTATTTCTGGATCAGGTAATGTTGCTCAGTATGCAACTGAAAAAGCTACCGAATTTGGTGCTAAAGTTGTTACTCTTTCCGATTCATCAGGATATATTTATGACCCAGCCGGTATAGATGCTGAAAAACTTGCTTACGTTATGGAACTTAAAAATGTTAAGCGTGGTCGTATTAAAGAATACGCTGACAAATATGGTTGTGAGTTTGTTGCAGGTGAGCGTCCTTGGGGTGTTAAATGTGATGTTGCAATGCCTTGTGCTACTCAAAATGAGGTTAATGAGGAAGAAGCAAAAACATTACTTTCAAACGGATGTTTCGTTGTTAGTGAAGGTGCAAATATGCCTTCATCACCAGAAGCTATCGAACTTTATCAAAATGCTAAAATCCTTTACGGTCTTGGTAAAGCTGCCAATGCAGGTGGAGTTGCAGTTTCAGGTTTAGAGATGAGCCAGAACTCAATGCGCTTCAACTGGACTCGTGAAGAGGTTGATGCTAAACTTCATCAGATTATGAAAGATATTCATAGTACCTGTGTTAAATGGGGTAAAGAAGGTGATTATATCGACTACGTTAAAGGTGCAAATATCGGAGGTTTCGTTAAGGTTGCCGACGCTATGATCGCTCAGGGTGTAGTTTAATAAATAAAGGTTTAAACTAAAAAAGAGGTTGTCATTTATGGCAGCCTCTTTTTTTTATCGTAACTTTAAGTCTTAGAAACGAATATCTAATTCATGTTTTTTATTTCTTTAATTGGATTTTTCCTGATAAATAATTTCACCATTAAGTTCTGATTTTTCAAAATTTAAATCGGAACTTTCAATAAGGCTACTCATCTTTTCCATAAATCCACTTTGTATATCTTCTTCGTCAAACACAATTTTCATTTTACCTCTGCTAAACCCCAAGGGCTTCATGAGAATGAAAAATTTGTTAAAGGATTTGTAAAATGATTCTCGTGTAAGATAATATAACTGGCTTTCTTTGCCTTCCTGCCCTTCGGCTAGTTTCGATCCCATTAAAGTGCTGAGTTTTTTTGATCTTAAGTTGTCATGACGAATCTGAGCTAAAACCCTGTTGAACTTAAAAATTTGAAGTACAACATCACTTAAAGTTACGCTTCCTATCAATGGTAAAATAGAACCGATAAACTTTTGTTTACTAATAAATATTCCAACTTCGCCTTCTCTTTTATCCCAATCAATATTTTTTATGTTTCCCAAACCAACTTTTTCATTTTTGTAATGAATGATGAAATAAAAATTATTGAAATTGTCGATGGATTTAAACCACTTTTGTTGCATCTCGGGAGTAATGGTTTCCCTGAAATTCATATATTGTTTAACAAACTGGGAATTCCGCCAAGTACGAACGAGTTCAATATCCTTTTCCCTCAATCGTTCAATTTTTATCCCATTGGAATCTATAATCATTTTTTAATTTCTTTTATAATATATGGAGGTTTCCTGTTCTGAAAACTATAAAGTCGACTGACATATTCTCCAATCACACCAAGACTAAGTAATATTATGCTTGTACCAAACATAATAGAAATCATAATTGAACTATATCCTAAAGGTGTATTATTTAAAAACTTCGCTATAATCAGGCCAATAATTGCTATGAAGAAAATAAACGAGAAAAACAATCCCCCATAAATCATGAGTTTTAATGGGAAATTTGTATAAAATATCAAAAGATTCGCCAACAAACTAATTAATTTTCCAGGAGTATATCCTGATTTACTCCTTACCCTTTTTCTATGTTCAACAACAACATAACTAATTGAATCGGTATACCAAAAAAGTAGTTCGTCAATAAAAATAAAATTAGCCTTATGCTCAATTACCTTTTTAATAACTTCCTTCTTTATTATACGAAAAGAAGTAGTTTTATTAGGTCTGTCAAGAAATCTGCCAGTTATTCCTCTTACAAACTTAGAACTCATCTTTCTGAAGAAAGAATGGCTCTTTTTATCATTTATACCATAAACCAAGTCCCAATTACCCGCTTCAATAGTGTTAATAAGTTTTAATATTTCAAATGGTGGTGTTTGAAGGTCATCATCAATTGTAACAATAAAATTGCCCTCAGCTAATTCAGCACCACAAAATGTTGAATTTCCCTGACCATAATTTTTATTCAAACGAACTATTAAAACATCATTTGCATTTTGCTCCTTTATTGAATTCAGAATTTCCCAACTTTTATCAAAACTTCCATCATCAACAAACACATATTGAACCTTATATTTAGTATCCTCGAATGTTTTAAGCATACCTTCAAAAAGTTTCTGTAGCGATAGTTCGCTATTAAAAACAGGGACAACTATGGAGTAATCGTACATAACAAGTTCGTCTTTATAAATAAGAAAACTCTGGAAACTAATTGGATGAATTTAATTTTTCGCGAGTTTCTACTTTCGCTTTAACAACTTCAAATACATCATTTATTGTTTCTGCTTTAATAAGTTCTTCTGCATTTATAGTAACATCATATTCAACACTCACCATGGCTATCAGTACCAAGGCATTAATTGAGTCCCATTCAACATGGTCTCTAAACCTCATTTCTGGCTTAAGGCTATCTTTCTTAATATCAGGAAATTCTTCAACGATTTTAACTATAAAATCCCCAACCGTTAATTCACTAGCAGTCATATTATTATTTTTGTTATAAATGGCAAAACTAAGTTTTTTTTAGAATATTCTGAGTAATTTTTTTCATTTACATAATCAGTTTTCATTATGTGTAGTTTATTTGAATAAGCTGAGCAAACTGTGATATATATTACATTTATATATATAGATAGGATTATTATTTCTTTTTTTTAAATTTGCTGATCATATAATGCTTTAATGAAGAAAAAATTAGTATTAGTTAATCCAAGGGGAAAGTTACAGGCAGGTTTTACTATTGATATAGAATCCCGATACCCCCCGTTAGGTTTAGGCATTATTGCAGCACTTACTCCAGATAACTGGGAAATAGTAATAAAAGACGAAAACTTTGATGAGTTTGAATTTGAAGATGCCGACCTCGTGGGTATTACCTCTTTTACCTCAACAATTACCAGAGCATATGATATTGCCGCTATTTATAAAGAAAGAAATATTCCTGTAATCATAGGAGGCATCCATGCTTCAATGTTACCTGATGAAGCGGAAAAATACACCGACACTGTTGTTGTAGGCGAGGTTGAAAGTATTTGGAATAAAATACTCAACGATTTTGAAAACGGGCAGTTAAAAAAAAGGTATATAGGCGAACAACTGCCTCTTGATAAAATACCAATGGCCCGTCATGATCTTTTTCATAAAAGTTATAGATTTGATGCCATTCAAACTACCAGAGGTTGCCCAATGACATGTGATTTTTGCTCAGTCCCGGTGTTCAATGGAAAAGCATATCGAACAAGGCCTGTTAATGATGTTTTGGATGAGATGGAAAAACTTAACACAAAGGACTTTGTTTTTATTGATGATAATATTGTGGGCTACAATAAAACTGCACGTGACCATGCAAAAGCCATATTTCGAGGAATGATTGAAAGAGGAATCAAAAAAGATTGGTTTTGTCAGGCCTCGATAAACTTTGCTGATGATGAAGAACTTCTGTCACTGGCAGCTCAATCTGGATGTCAAATGGTTGCTATAGGAGTAGAATCGGAGAAGACCGAGGCTTTGGAAAGCATGAATAAAAGGGCGAACATAAAAATTGGAGTCGACAACTACCAAAAAGTATTCTCCACAATACAAAGTTATGGCATAAGTATTCTAGGCACATTTATATTTGGTCTTGATACCGATACTCTTGATGATCTCAATAATAGAGTAGATTATATTATGAATTCAAATATAGATGCTGTTCAAACAACAATATTTGCACCACTTCCTGGAACAGGTTTATTCAAAAAACTTGAAAGTGAAGGTAGAATTACGGCAAACAATTTTCCTGATGACTGGGGAAGATATTGGGGAGGCGAGATATTAATTGAACCGAAAAAGATAACAACCCATGAATTACAAATGTTTCAAGTAAATGCTGTTGAAAAACTTTACAATAGAAAAAGACTTATGAAAATGCTGAGATCAACTCTTAAACGAACGAAAAACCCTAAAGCTGCTGTTTCTGCTTTTATTGTAAATACACATTACAACAATATTGAACACCATAAAGACGAATCAAAGCAAATTAAGTATAAAGATTTTGTGGGTAATATTGTTGATTATTGATGCTTGTGTGCTGAAATCTAATAATTACTTTAGCAAAAAAATCACAGCAAAGCGAAATACTCCACTAATCAATGAAACCACTCAAAGTATAATTACAAAAGTAAGTTTATAATATGTTTTTTAAATTTGCCCAATTGAACACAATTAAATGAAAAAAAAGAAACTGGTATTAATTAATCCAAAGGGAAAGGATAAGATTGGTTTTTTAGTTGATAAAGAATCCAGATATCCACCTCTTAGTTTAGGAATTATTGCAGCACTTACGCCTGATAATTGGGAAATAGTTCTGAAGGATGAGAATTTTGAGACATTTAAATTCGAAGATGCTGATTTAGTAGGTATCACTTCATTTACATCTACAGCAACAAGAGCTTATGAAGTTGCTAAGGAATACAAAGACAAAGATATTCCTGTTATAATGGGAGGTATCCATGCATCAATGTTGCCTGAGGAAGCGGAAAAATATGTCGATTCCGTAGTTATCGGAGAAGCAGAAAGTGTTTGGGTTGATGTACTAAAGGATTTTGAAACTGGCATTTTAAAGAAAAGGTATTATGGAAGGCAATTATCCATGGAAAACTCCCCTCCTGCACGACATGATTTATTTCACAAAGACTATCTTTATTCATCAATTCAAACAACTCGTGGTTGTCCAATGACATGTGAATTTTGTACTGTTCCTGCATTTAATGGCAAATCGTTTAGAGCAAGACCCATAGAAGCCGTTTTGGATGAAATTGAAGGAATGCCAGCAAAAAGTTTCATGTTTGTTGATGATAATATTGTTGGTTATAACAAAGCTGCTCGTGATCATGCCAAAGCTATCTTTAAAGGAATGATTGATAGAGGTATTAAAAAAGATTGGTTTTGTCAGGCTTCAATTAATTTTGGTGATGATGAGGAACTATTAACACTGGCTGAACAATCTGGGTGTAAGATGGTGTTAATTGGCGTTGAGTCGGAAAAAACCGACGCATTGGTTGCAATGAATAAGCGCTCTAACTTAAAAGCAGGTGTGGATAATTATCAGGTAATATTTGATAAAATTCAAAGTTTTGGAATCGCTGTTCTGGGCACCTTCATTTTTGGTCTTGACACAGATGACTATAAGGATCTTGAAAACAGATTAGAGTATATATACAATTCAAATGTCGATGCCTCTCAGGTATCAATACTTACCCCATTTCCAGGAACAAAGACCTACGATGATTTTAAGGCAAATAACAGAATTACTGCTACTAATTACCCACAGGATTGGGAAAAATATGATGGAGGGCAGGTTGTTATAAACCACCCAAAAATGGATTCAGAAAAACTAGATCAGTTTAGATATAAAATACTTGACAAACTGTTTGACTATAAGCGGCTTATGACTAAACTCAGAACCACAAAGAAAAAAACCGGGAGTGCAAAGGCAGCAGTATGGGCTTTTTCGGCTAATACCCACATAAGAAATATGATTAGTGAAGGCCAAAAAGAAGAAGACAGAGTAACTGTACACAAATTATTCAATAGTTTGGTAAAATAGTTTTTGGGAAATAAACGAAGAAGGATATGAAGAAGAAGAAACTGATATTAATAAACCCCAGGGGAAAACATAGTATAGGTTTTGTTGTTAATCGTGAGTCTAGATTTCCTCCTCTTGGATTGGGTATTGTTGCTGCCTTAACTCCTGACGACTGGGTTATTAAAATAATAGATGAGAATTATGAGGAGTTTATTTTTGAGGAAGCTGACCTAGTGGGGATAACTTCTTTTACTTCAACAATTACTCGTGCCTATGATATTGCATCAATTTATAGAAAGAAAAATATTCCAGTAGTTATAGGTGGGATTCATGCCTCAATGATGCCGGAAGAGACTGAGAAATATGCTGATGTTGTTGCCATGGGTGAAGCAGAAAGTGTATGGAAAAACATATTGATCGACTTCGAAAAAGGCAAACTCAAAAAAAGATATTTTGGCGTTCAGCTTCCGCTTAGTGAATCTCCTGCTGCCCGCCATGACTTATTCCATGAAGACTACATTATAGATAGCGTGCAAACAACACGTGGTTGTCCGATGAGGTGTGATTTCTGTTCTGTACATACATTCAACGGCAGTGCCTATAGAACCCGACCGGTTGAGGAAGTATTGGATGAGTTGGAAGCTACAACCAAGCCTAATTTATTTTTTGTCGATGACAATATCGTAGGGTATAACAAACCTGCTCGCGATCATGCCAAGGCAATTTTTAGAGGAATGATAGAAAGAGGTATTAAGAAAGATTGGTTTTGCCAGGCTTCAATTAACTTCAGTGATGATGAGGAACTACTGGATCTTGCTGCTAAAGCAGGATGCCGACTGGTTCTAATAGGTGTTGAGTCGGAAAAAACTGAAGCCCTTGAAGGCATGAATAAACGTACTAATCTTAAGGCTGGCGCTGAAAACTACTCGAAAAAATTTGCCAAAATTCAGAGTTATGGAATAACTGTTTTAGGAACTTTCATTTTTGGGCTTGATACTGACGATTTGCAGGATTGTAATAATAGAGTTGAATACATTCTTAACTCAAATGCCGATGCTAATCAGGTTTCAATATTAACTCCATTTCCTGGTACACATACTTATGATACATATGTAAAAGAAAAACGTCTTACCGCTACAAATTACCCTGAAGACTGGGAAAAATATTGGGGTGGACATGTGGTGATACAACCAAAAAAGATGACATCCAAGGAATTGGAAGACTTTAAATTTGAAGCAATTGACAAACTATATAACAAAAAGCGCCTTCTGATTAAGATGCGTCAAACATTAAAAAACACTAGAAATGCTAAAGCAGCTATATGGGCTTTCTCAGCCAACGCCAATTATAATAATATGGTCTATGAGAAAGATGAATCAAAACATATAATACTTCGAGATCTACTGGGAAATATGGTAGAAGTATAAATCAATTGATTTTTAAAAGTTTATCGACAATTATGAAATTACTGTTAATTAATCCGGTTTCTCAGTTCCGCAAGGGATTTCTAAATAGCGATATTACACGGTTTCCGCCTCTGGCTTATGGAATAATATCATCACTTACTCCCGATAATTGGGAGGTTGAAATTATTGATGAGAACTATGATTTATTCAAATATAAAGAAGCCGATTTGGTTGGCTTAACAGGCTTTACGTCATCTATTTACAGGGCTTACCAAATTGCAGAAATATATAAGCAAAATAAAATTCCTGTGGTAATCGGAGGTATACATGTGTCGATGATGCCCAAGGAAGCTGCAAACTATGCCGATAGTGTAGTAGTTGGAGAGGTTGAAAGCGTTTGGAAAAATCTTATTGAGGATTTTGAAAATAATCAGCTGAAGCAGTTTTACCATGGAGAGCGACTTAGTTTAGACAAAATTCCACCTATCGACTATAGCATTTTTAATCCTAATTATCTGGTTAGTTCTACTCTTACCACAAGAGGCTGCCCCTTCGATTGTGAGTTCTGTACAGTAACAGCGTTTAACGGAGGTAAGTACAGAATGCGTCCGGTGGAAAATGTACTCGATGAAATAGAGAAAATGCCACAGGATAAATTCTTTTTTGTGGATGATAATATAATTGGATATAGTAAAGCCTCCAAAGAGCATGCTCGTCAGATATTTCAGGGAATAATCGACAGGGGAATAAAAAAAACCTGGTGGAGTCAGGCTTCATTGAATTTTGCTAAAGAACCCGAACTTTTAAAACTTGCCTACCAAAGCGGCTGCCGGTTGATATTTATTGGCGTGGAAGCCGAAACTGAGGAAGGCCTTGTGGCTACTAACAAAAGGTTGAATAAGAAGATAGGAGTAGAGAAATTTAATGAATCATTCGATAAAATAAGAGAAGTAGGAATTGCAGTTTTAGGTTCCTTTATTTTTGGGCTTGATTCTGATAGTGTTGAAGATATTCGCAACCGCAGAGAGTTTATTAAGAAAGCAAATGTTGATTGCTATCAAACAGGCATATTAACTCCTATGCCAGGCACCAAAACCTTTAAAAAAATGGATGCTGAGGGAAGAATAATTCGTAAAAACTATCCTGAAGATTGGAAATATTATAGTGTAATGGATGTTACTTTTACGCCAAAAAAAATGACTTTTCAAGAGTTGCATGATGAAATGCAAGGTGTTTGGTATGATGTCTACGGCAAAAAAACTTTAATGCAAAAGTTTATTTCGGCATTGAGAAAAACCAAAAATATCGATTCTTCTGCCTGGGCACTTGCAACCAATTTCTCCTATCGTAATATGATGATGGATTT
>JBFFLX010000024.1:0-31355 GCA_041554435.1 Bacteroidales bacterium | reverse complement strand
AGACCTTCAAAATTATCTGGAGGTCAGCAACAGCGTGTTGCTGTGGCCCGCGCTCTGGCTTCCAAGCCTGAGTTTATTCTTGCCGATGAGCCCACAGCAAATCTGGATTCAACTTCCACTACAAGCTTGCTGGAACTTATGTCGCAAATGAACAAAAAGTATAATACAACTTTCATCTTTGCTACTCACGACCAAAGGGTTATGGATAAAGCAAGAAGAATAGTGACCATTGAAGATGGAAAAATACTTTCCGACGAATATTTCGACAGAGATTAGTATCAAATTTAATAAGAGATTTGGTTTTAGTGTAACGAAGAGAAAAAAATTCTCTAATAAAAATTTATTCACAAATGAAATCATCCATCAAAATACTAACGATAATAATTGCTTTATCCACAGTATTTTATTTAAATATCAACAGCACACAAGCACAGTCAAAACTACGATTGACAGGCTTTGCTGAATACCTTAACAATACATGGGTTCCATCTGATGCGTATAAAACTTTAGGTTTTGATTCGTGGCAAAATCAAAGTACAATTTATAACCGGTTAAATGTTTGGTGGACTCCAACTAATAAGCTGGAGTTTCATGCTGGTATTCGTAATAACTTTGCTTTTGGCCCACTTATAAATACTTATAGCAAATTTATCGATTACGCTGAAATAGCAACCTATGATGATGGCTATATGGATTTAACGTGGAAAATTTCCGGCGACGATAATAATATTCTCTATACAAACCTCGACAGGCTATATGCTAAATTTACTCATGAAAAATTTGAGATAACCATAGGCCGTCAAAGAATAAACTGGGGAACTAATCTTGTATGGAACCCAAACGACATCTTCAACGCTTTTAACTATTTCGATTTCAACTATATAGAAAGACCGGGAAGCGATGCTGTTTTGTTGCAATATTATACCGGTGACTTTTCATCATTACAAATCGCAGGAAAACTAAATTATCGGATTGAAGCAATAGATTCGTTGACTGCCGAAAAAAACCTTGCCCTAACTGCAGCGGCAATGTATAAGTTCAATAAGTGGAGTTACGACATTCAATTTTTTGGCGGAGTAATGTATGATGATGTAACAGCCGGTTTAGGATGGTCGGGAAATATTGGAGGAGCAGGATTTTCAGGTGAATTATCCTGGTTCAGAGATATGAATAAATTTTCCGATACCAGCAGTATAATCATTGCTTCTGTAAGCGCAAATTATATATTCAAAAATCAATTGATGGCAGATGTTTCATTTATCTATAATAGTAATGGCTCAACTGATTATGCTTACAAAAATCAAAACGGCTTATTGGGTTCCTTCTCAACAATAATGTCGAGCAGTCTCAATGTAAAAAACCTTACTCCTTCCCGTTTCGATGTTTTTGCACAACTCTCCTATCCTGCTACTCCATTGATAAATGTTTCACTTTCCGGCATGTTTAATCCCTACGATAAATCATCCTATGTGGGACCATCAGCAACATTTAGCCTTACCGAAAATATTAGCCTGATGCTTGTCGGTCAGATATTTATGGGTGATAAATTAACAGAATTTGGTGATTTCGGACAAATGTATTTCTTAGATTTAAAATGGTCGTTTTGATTTAGTACATTTGCAATAAATCAAACAACTTAAAATGAATTTAGTTTACAGAAAAGCCAGATCTTTTGTGCTATTAGCAAGTGGACTTTCGGCGATTGTATTTAATAATACAATAGAAGGTTATTCGGCAATGTTTGGAATAAGTCTTATTGTCTCCGCTCTCATTACATTACTATTCTTATTTGTTTATTTCGACAAACCACTCAATGACAAGGTATTGATGGAAATGATGCTCGATGGATTTTCAGGTTTGGTTATATTTACCTACAACCTAAGTGACGATAGTTTTTTCCTAACGGTTTTCTCTTTTTGGATATTTATTAATGGGCTCTTCTATTTAAGTAGCGGGATAATTGATAAAAGTAATAAGAAGTATTTACCACTCTATACAATCGTAGGTATTATATTATTAGTATTTGGATTTATGCCTCTTCATATGAATGAAGAAAGCCATGGTATAATTATTTATCTTATAGGCTTCGCAATTATAGTTTACTCATCATCAAATCTTTATCTGTTATTCAGAAAAAAATCAGAGATCTATTAAAATGAAATCTATCAACATACAAACTACTATAAACTCATCAGCGTATACTGTTTTTTCACATCTTACTGAGCAAGATAAATTGATGTTATGGTTTGCGCCACAAGTAATTGCAGTACCATCAAAAAATACAATTGCGGCCTTCGCTTTTGGATCGGAAGTTAATTTCAAAATGAAAATTACTAAATTTGAGGAAGACAAACATCTGGAATGGCTTTGCGTTGATGGCAATGTAGATTGGTTAAATTCTGTGGTCAAATTTTCATTAAAGGCAGTCTCAAAGGAGAAAACCATATTGAAATTCCAGCACAGTAAACTTGATGATAACGAAAAATTTGATCTTTGGAAAAGCAGTTGGAAATCATATCTTAGCCAATTAAAAATAAGATGTGAGTCGGGTAAATAAAAAAATGAAACAAAATAATTCTTCCAATTCAAAATTAGAATCTTACGATTATGTAATCGTAGGTAGCGGATTTGGAGGTTCCGTTTCAGCCCTGCGTCTTGCACAAAAAGGTTATAAAGTATTAATTATTGAAAAAGGGAAATGGTTTTCCAAGGACGATTTCCCAAAAACCAACTGGAACCTTAAAAGATGGCTTTGGTTACCATCTCTCAAATTTCACGGTATAATGAAGATGACTTTCTTCAAACATATTGGAATAATATCGGGCGTTGGAGTTGGAGGAGGATCTCTTGTTTATGCCAATACTCTTCCAAAACCAAAAAAAGAATTCTATAATACAGGCTCATGGGCCGGCATTACCGATTGGGAGAAGGAATTAAATCCACATTACGAAACAGCGTGGAAAATGCTGGGTGCAGAAGTAAACCCAAAACTTGAATTAGGAGATAATATTCTTAAGGATTTAGCCGAATCGCACAATCGTATTGAACATTTCAGTCCTACCAAAGTAGCGGTATTTTTTGGCAAAGCCGATGTAACAGTGCCCGACCCATATTTCGGGGGTAAAGGCCCTGAGAGAAGTGGTTGCAATATGTGCGGGGCTTGTATGACAGGCTGCAGATATAATGCCAAAAACACTCTCGACAAAAACTATCTTCATCTTGCTCAACAATTGGGAGTAGAAATTATTGCCGAAAATGAAGTAGTTGATATTCAAACTATTGACAGTATTGATGGAACCGGCGGTTACAATTTAACTTACCGAAGTTCCACTAAATATTTTAAAAAAAATACAAGCATACTTACGAAAGGTGTAATATTTTCAGGTGGAGTTCTTGGAACTGTTAAACTATTATTAAAGTTAAAACAGAAATCACTTCCAAACCTAAGCGAGATGGTTGGTCACGACATACGTTCTAATAACGAAAGTTTAATATTTAGTGTTAACACCGATAAAGAAAAAGATCTCACAAAAGGAATTGCCATAGGCTCTATTTATCATCCCGATAAGGATACACATCTGGAACCGGTAAGATATGGCAGAGGCAGTGGTTTTTGGAGGCTGGGACTAACTCCAAATGTTTCAGAGGGACATTTACTAAAAAGGCTCACAGAATTATTTATAAAACTGGCATCCTCCCCCCTGGCATATGTCAGAAGGTTATTTGTAAGAGACTTTGCAAAGCAGTCGATAGTATTATTGTTTATGCAGCATATCGACAGTAAACTACGTTTTAAGAAAGGATTTTTTGGAATGAAGTCGACTGTTACCAAAGGTAAAAAGCCTGTTGCAAGTATTCCATTGGCCAATAAACTTGCCGACGAATACGGTGCAAAAACAGGAGGAAAATCATTTGTACTTTTAACAGAAACTTTGTTCAACATACCCTCAACTGCTCATATCCTTGGAGGTAGTGTAATAGGAAAAGATGAAACAGAGGGAGTTATAGATGAAAAACACCGTGTATTTAATTATGATAAGTTGTATGTAATTGACGGATCTGCCATCTCGGCCAACCCGGGTGTAAATCCCTCATTAACAATAACTGCAATGGCTGAAAGAGCGATGGAACACATAATAAAAAAATAAATCAATAAAATATTGTGTAGTTTGATAAAAGTTTATATTTTTGCAGCCCAAAATTTTGAGATAAAGTATATAGAATATGTATTTAACAACAGAGATTAAAAAAGAGATTTTCGAGAAATATGGTAACAGTGCAGACGACACAGGTTCAGCTGAAGGTCAGATAGCATTATTTACTTTTCGTATCAAACATCTTTCAGAACACCTAAAGAGAAACAGAAAAGATGTTTTTACTGAAAGATCATTGGTTAGACTTGTTGGTAAAAGAAGAAGACTACTCGATTACTTAAAAGAAAAAGATATCGTTAGGTATCGTGAGATAATAAAAGAACTCGGTTTAAGAAAATAATTCCGGGATTTTGAAAAACACGAAAAAAGGCAATTATAGCGATTGCCTTTTTTTGTGTTTTTGTAAACACATTAAAATAATAAATAGAGGGATTAAATTATGTCCATTGAAGCTATCACAAAAACGTTTGAATTAAACGACGGAAGATCGATAAGTATCGAAACCGGAAAACTAGCTAAACAAGCTGACGGATCAGTAGTTATAACTATGGGTAACACCATGTTACTTGCAACTGTTGTATCGGCAAAAGAAGCAAAAGAAGATGTGGATTTCATGCCACTAACAGTAGAATACAAAGAAAAATACGCTTCTACAGGAAAATTTCCTGGAGGTTTTTTCAAAAGAGAAGGAAGACCATCAGAATACGAAATACTAATTGCTCGTCTTGTCGACAGAGCTTTGAGACCATTATTCCCTGAAGATTATCATGCAGAAACACAAGTTATCATTCAGTTAATTTCAGGAGACAAAGATGTTCTTCCTGATTCATTAGCTGCATTAGCCGCTTCATCTGCACTTGCAGTTTCCGACATTCCTTTTAACGGACCAATTTCGGAAGCCAGAGTTGCACGAATTAATGGTGAATTTATTATCAACCCATCAATTACACAACTTGAAGAGGCTGACTTAGAATTAATTGTTGCTGCTTCCATAGAAAATATTATGATGGTTGAAGGTGAGATGAATGAAGTTTCTGAAGCAGTAATGCTTGAGGCTTTAAAAGTTGCTCACGATGCCATTAAAGTTCAGTGTCAGGCACAAATAGAACTTGCCGAGATGGTAGCAACTGCAAATCCAAAACGCGAATATTGTCATGAAACCAACGACGAGGATCTAAAGAAAAAAGTTAGAGAAGCTACTTACGACAAGACTTATGAATTTGCTCTTGCAGGAAATCCTGATAAGCATATGCGTACAGAAGGTTTTGAAGCTATTCGTGAAGAATTTCTCGAAACTTATGGTGAAGAAGAAAGACTTGAAATTGAAGGTCTTGTAAAGAAATATTATCACGATGTTGAGAAAGAAGCAGTTAGAAATGCAATACTCAACGAACGTATTCGTCTTGACGGAAGAAAACTTGATCAGGTAAGACCTATATGGTCAGAAATAGATTATTTAAAATCATCACATGGTTCAGCTATTTTTACCAGAGGTGAAACACAAGCATTAGTTAGTGTAACTCTTGGTAGTAAACTGAATGAACAAAGTGTTGACGGAGCCATAATGGAAGGTAAGAGTAATTTCTACCTACATTATAATTTCCCCGGTTTTTCAACTGGAGAAGTTAGAAGATTTGGAAGCCCTGGTCGTAGAGAAATAGGACATGGTAATCTTGCAGAGAGAGCCCTGAAAATTATGGTGCCTCACAGCGAAGAGAATCCTTATACTATCAGAATAGTTTCCGATATTCTTGAATCCAATGGTTCTTCATCGATGGCCAGTGTTTGTGGCGGAACTCTTGCTCTTTTAGACGCAGGCGTTAAAATGAAGAAATCTGTAGCAGGTATTGCTATGGGATTAATTACTGATACTTCAAATGGTAAATTTGCTGTTCTTTCTGACATACTCGGCGATGAAGATCATCTTGGAGATATGGACTTTAAAGTAACGGGTACTGAAGATGGCATAACTGCCTGTCAGATGGATATTAAAGTAGACGGGCTTCCTTATGAAGTTCTTGAGCAAGCTCTTGAACAAGCACGTCAGGGACGTTTACATATTCTTGGTGAAATGGCTAAAACTATCACTAAGCCAAGAGAAGATTATAAAGACTTTGTGCCAAGAATTGAGAAGATGAGAATCGACAAAGAATATATTGGTGCAGTTATAGGACCCGGTGGAAAAATCATCCAGCAGATCCAGGCAGAAACAGATACTACAATTACAATTGAAGAAGATGGTAATTTTGGTGTTATCGACATAATGTCGAACGACAAACAGTCGATTGAAAAAGCCAAAAACTGGATCAAAGGTATTGCAGCCACTCCGGAACTCAATGAAATTTATGAAGGAAAAGTAAAGAGCATAGTTCCTTTCGGAGCTTTTATTGAAATACTTCCGGGAAAAGACGGATTACTTCATATCTCTGAAATTGAGTGGAAAAGACTTGAGAAAGTTGAAGATGTTCTTAAAGAAGGTGAAACAATAAAAGTTAAGTTAATTGGTATTGATGAAAGATCAGGAAAATTAAAACTTTCGAGAAAAGTACTTCTTGAAAAACCTGAGAAAAACAACAATTAATATTATTTTTTTATCGAAACATTTTCGATATAAATTACGTAAAACTAAATCAATCTAAACATTTTGAAATAGATGAGGCAACTTAAAATCACCAAGCAGGTTACAAACAGGGAAACAGCTTCCCTCGACAAATATCTTCAGGAAATTGGAAAGGTTGAATTAATCACAGCCGAAGAGGAAGTAGAACTTGCCAGAAGAATTAAACAAGGCGACAGGGTGGCTCTTGAAAAGTTAACGAAAGCAAATCTTCGTTTTGTGGTTTCTGTCTCAAAACAATATCAAAACCAGGGACTTAGCCTTCCCGACTTAATTAACGAAGGCAATCTAGGTTTAATTAAAGCCGCACAACGTTTCGATGAAACACGCGGATTTAAATTTATTTCTTACGCCGTATGGTGGATTCGTCAGTCGATACTTCAGGCACTTGCCGAACAATCACGTATTGTTAGGTTACCTCTTAATAAAATTGGTTCTATCAACAAAATCAATAAAGCCTCTGCACGATTAGAGCAGTTGCACGAAAGAGAACCTAATATTAAGGAAATTGCCGCCGAACTCGACATGACTGAAACTGAAGTTAAAGAGTCGATGAAGAATGCAGGACGCCATGTATCTATGGATGCCCCGCTTATTCAGGATGAAGATAATAATATGTATGACGTACTGAAAAGTTCTGATGCACCTACTCCTGAAACCGACTTACTTTACGATTCACTTAGGAAAGAAATCGACAGAGCAATTTCTACATTAACACAACGCGAGGCAGAAGTAATAAAATACTATTTCGGACTGGGCGCCAAACATCCAATGACACTTGAAGAAATTGGAGAAAAATTTGATTTGACTCGTGAACGCGTTCGTCAAATTAAAGAAAAGGCTATCAGGAGGTTAAAGCATACTTCACGAAGCAAGATTCTCAAATCCTATTTAGGATAAACATATATAACGTCCGCCAAATGGCGGACGTTTTTTTTTTGAATTAGGTAAATATCTATCTTTGCAAAAATTGCATATATGAGCCACTTAATAGCACCATCGATGTTATCGGCAGATTTTGGTAATCTGCAAAGAGACATTAATATGATTAACAAAAGTGAAGCCGATTGGTTTCATCTGGATGTAATGGATGGAGTTTTTGTACCAAATATTTCCTTCGGATTTCCAATAATTAAATACATAAAACAATTCGCCCAAAAGCCCCTCGATGTTCACCTAATGATAGTTGAACCGGAAAGATATTTTGAGGAATTTAAAAATGCCGGAGCCGATATTTTGAGCATCCATTATGAGGCATCACGTCATCTAAACAGGAGCATTAATGCCATAAAAAATCTGGGCATGCAAGCAAGTGTTGTATTAAATCCACATACAAACATTATGCTACTGGAAGACATTATTAAAGATTTAGACATGGTTTTAATAATGTCGGTTAACCCCGGCTACGGAGGGCAGAAGTTTATCGAAAATTCCTATTCTAAAATTAGCAAACTCAAAGATTTGATAATAAAAAAGAATGCCAGCACTTTAATAGAAGTTGATGGAGGGGTGACTTTGGAAAATTCCACAAAACTCATTGAAGCGGGAGCAGATGTTTTGGTTGCAGGAAACACAGTTTTCTCATCATCAAATCCTAATGAAACAATAAGTAAGCTTAAAAACGAGCATTAATGTATCCCTATTACCGAATTTTCAAACTTCTGGCTGTTGCACGAAAAAAGCCAAAGATGGGAATAAAGGATAAAAGCATTCTGAAACTCAGAGTGTGGCCCGGCGACATTGACATTTTTAAGGAATTAAACAATGGCAGGCATCTTACTCTCATGGATTTCGGTCGTTTCGACATGGCTGCGAGAAACGGACTTCTAAATCTTGTAAAAAAGAAGGGCTGGGGACTTGCTGTTGCAGGAGCCAGCATAAGATATCGCCACAGATTGAAATTGTTTAATAAATTCGAATTACATACTAGCGTAGCAGGATATGATGAACGCTGGTTTTATTTCCATCAGCAGATAATCCGGAATAATAAAATACACTCAGCAGCACTTATCAGAACAGCAGTAACTTCTTCCAAAGGAATTGTAAACATCAATGAAGTCATAAAAGAAATGGGAGTAAAAGTGGATAAATATCCCCTCCCCGACTGGGTTAAAGCCTGGGCAGATTCTGATGATATGAGACCCTGGGAGATTGAGTAGAGAGGGCGAGACTTAAGTTGGGAGTTTGAGTTTTGAGTTTTGAGGTTGTTGACTCAGCATGTTTCAGGTTCCGTCTAATTTTAATAATAACATTTGGTTTGCTTACTGAATATTGTAGACTGCCGACTGAAGACTGCCAACTGAAAACTGCAGACTGCAGACTGTAGACTGCAGACTGTAGACTGAAGACTGTAGACTGAAGACTGTAGACTGAAGACCAACTCCATACTCCAAACTCAAAACTCTAAACTGAAAAGGCTCATCCCGCAATAACAAGACAAGCCTTTCCCAAAATACTTTTTATGATTATGATCTGGCTGTAACCTCAAGAAGGTGGAAACCAAACTGAGTTTTTACTGGTCCCTGAACTTCATTCACAGGAGCACTAAATACTACTTTATCGAATTCGGCTACCATCATTCCTGGACCAAACTCTCCCAAGTCGCCACCCTGACGGCTCGATGGGCATGTTGAATGTTGACGGGCAACTTCTGCAAAATCTGCTCCGGCAATAATTTCATTTTTAAGTTCATTGCATTTATCTTCTGATGCAACTAATATGTGACGTGCACGTGCTTTCATAAGTAATTTTTTAAAAATTTAACGTCTGCAAAAATACAAATATTTACCTTTGCATAATCCTTAAAATTTATATCATGAATAAAGAAATATCAAAACTTGAACCAAGCATCGTTTGGAAATACTTCGATGAAATTCTTAAAATTCCACGTCCTTCAAAAAAGGAAGAAAAAATAGTTAAATACTTGCTCGACTTCGGCAAAGAACACAATCTTGAAACCCTTCAGGATGAGGTAGGTAACGTATTAATAAGAAAAAATGCCAGCCCCGGCATGGAAAAGAAACCATGGGTGGTTTTGCAAAGCCATATCGATATGGTGTGTGAAAAAAACAGCGATAAGGTCCACGATTTTGATAACGACCCAATAGAAGCATATATTGATGGTGACTGGGTAACAGCAAACGGGACTACACTGGGTGCAGATGATGGTATTGGAGTTGCTGCTCAACTGGCAATATTAGCTTCAGATGACATTGAGCACGGTCCCATTGAATGTTTATTCACAGTTGATGAAGAAACAGGTTTGACAGGAGCATTCGGCCTTAAACCCGGATTCTTAAAAAGCAACATACTTCTCAACCTCGACAGTGAAGATGATGGCCAGATTTTTATCGGATGTGCAGGAGGTGTTGATACTCAGGCATGGTTACCGTTTGACAAGGTGGAAACTCCTGAGCTATATAAAGCATACAAAATAATGGTTTCCGGACTATTAGGAGGACATAGTGGAGATGATATTGAAAAAAACAGAGGAAATGCCAACAAAATACTTAACAGATTTCTTTGGGAAAATATGGGAAATCTGGATATTAAAATAAATAATTTTGATGGTGGAAACCTCAGGAATGCAATTGCAAGAGAAGCATTTGCAGTAGTATTAATTCCCGGTGATTTATCAGCTACGCTTATTGAAAAACTCGCCGATTATGAAAAAGATATCAAAGGTGAATTTAACATAAGTGAGCCAAACTTAAAAATAGAAGTAACTGAAACAGAAGATGTTGACTTTGTTATAGATGATGACTCTGCAAGGGAATTATTAAATGCAGTTTATGCTTGTCCTCACGGAGTTATGGCTATGTCGCAAGACATTAAAGACTTTGTAGAAACATCTACCAATCTGGCTTCCGTTAAATTTTTGGAAGATGAAATACTAATTACTACTTCTCAAAGATCCTCAGTAGAATCGGCAAAAAAAGATATTAAAAATATGGTCGAATCGGTTTTTAAACTGGCCGGTGGCAGAGTAGAATCCAGTGAAGGATATCCTGGATGGAAACCTAATTCAGGATCAAAAATTGTTACTCAAACTGCTGAAACTTACGAAAGATTATTTGGTACCAAGCCAGAGGTTTTAGCAATACATGCGGGTTTGGAATGTGGATTGATAGGACACAAATATCCTAAAATGGATATGACTTCTTACGGCCCTACAATAAAAGGAGCACATTCACCCGATGAAAGAATAGAAATTGAAACAGTTAATAAATTCTGGTTAATGACCTTAGATATATTAAAAAATATTCCGGCAGAATAAAAAATAAAATTCAGTTTGATATTATCCCATCATAGGATATGGTTAAAAGTTTATCCCAAAACCTATTCTTATGATGGGATTATTATATGGAGAATGTTCATCTTCAAAAACATCGTAGAGTATTGCCAGAGAAGAAAAACCTCTTCCAAAACTTTGATATAAACCACCACCTACATATAAACTATTTACAAAATATCTGTTATTGTCGTACCATTTGGTGCTTAAGCCGCTATATTCAACATGAAGCATGAGGAATTTTAAAAATTTATAACGACCGAATAAGCCCAAACCATAGATATGATTTCTGTGTTTAACAAAATAAGGATCAGTATAAGACTGATAAATATAGGTTATTCGTGTACCAACATCAAAACTTGGAGTTAGGTGGTAACCAACTATTGGTGATAACTCAAGATAGGAATTATATTGTGAGAATCCGCCACCTATCATACCTCCTGCAAACCATTTATTTGGAGTTGCGGCTTTCTTTTTTATTACATTATCCGATCTTTTATTACCACTGGTATTTTCGTATTGAGCAAATGTACTTCCGAAAATAAACAAACCAATTATTATTAAAGGAATAAGTTTCTTCATTTTTTTTACTATCAGTTACACTAATCTTATTGAACCAAAACGTTAATATGCCATTTTTAGTTCACCAAAAATACAATAAAAACAAATTATCGTCGTATTGCTTATGATTATTATATTTGCTCCCTTTTTAAGATATGTACAGAAGAATTATATATTTAACAATAGTTATCCTTATAGGACTAATTTATTCCTGTCAGAAAAAGGATGTCATTAATGACGACACTTCCTTAAAACTGGAATTTTCCAACGATTCTATCATTTTTGATACGGTTTTTACAACGCTTGGATCAGCCACACACAGGTTAATGATATACAATCGTTCTAAGAGTAAGATTAAAATATCTGATATATCTTTAGAAGGAGGATCATCTTCTCAGTTCAGGGTAAACCTTGACGGAGAGTCGGGAAGTCAGTTTTCGGATATTGAAATTGAAGGTAACGACAGTTTGTTTTTGTTTGCGAAAGTAACCATCGACCCGAATAATATTTCAAATCCATTTGTGGTAGAGGATAAATTACATTTTATTACAAATAACAATCAACAGGAGGTAAAACTTGTTGCATGGGGACAGAATGCAAATTATATTTTAGCCGACACCTATACTCCCGGATTTCCACCCTATAAAGTTGTTGCCGACAGTTTAGAGACTGTTCACTGGACTTCTGAAAAACCATATGTTATTTATGGCTTTGCAGTTATCGATTCTTATGGTGAATTAATTATTGACGAAGGCACAAAGGTTTATTTTCATGAAGCATCCGGATTATGGGCTTATGCCGATGGATTGCTGAAAGTTTATGGAACAGCGGAAAACAAAGTATATTTCAGAGGCGACAGACTCGAGCAGAGTTATTCAGATATTCCTGGTCAGTGGGACAGAATTTGGTTAATGGAAGCACCACAGGGTGAAGATCATATAATAGAAAATGCAGTAATTGAGAATGGCTTTATCGGCCTGCAGGCGGAATCATTTTTAAGGGCAGCTACCAACAAATTAAAATTACATAATGTTGTTATCAATAATATGAGCGGAATAGGCTTATTTTCAAGATTTTACAATATTGAATCCAGCAATACATTATTGGCAAACTGCGGAGGCTATTGTTTAGCTCTAACTGCAGGTGGAAACTACGATTTTAAACATACTACACTTGCAAATTATTGGAATTTCTCGGTTAGAAATACTCCGACTCTTTTTCTGAATAATTACATTCTCGACAGTTTGGATAATCCAACTGCAATTCCTTTTAATTTAAATATGGGAAACAGTATTATTTACGGTTATAACAAAAATGAACTGGAAACAGATATGGATGGAGGAGCTGACTCACTCTACTATTTCGATCATTGTTTGCTAAAAACAGATTTAAACACCACTAATACTTTAAATTATAATTCTATAATTAAAAATGAAGATCCGCTTTTTGTAAATCCCTCGGAAAACGATTATAGAATAGATACATTGTCACCCGTTATAGGTTATGGAGATATAAATATTGCCAATGATGTACCTTTTGATTTAGATGGTATTTCCCGACTACCCCTACCTGATTTAGGTGTTTATCAGTTTGTTCCCGGTCAGGAAGAAAAATAATAAATTAATTTCTTTGAATATTATAAGGTACAGTAAAATAAACACTTGTCCCTTTACCAATCTCCGATTCTATCCAAATTTTGCCACCCATATTTTCTACGCTTGCTTTGGCTATACTCAGGCCAAGTCCGGTACCACTATAAAGTTTCTCACCCTTATTTGTACCTTTGGTAAATACTTTAAAAACATTATCCAGCTCCTGCTTATCTATTCCAACCCCTGTGTCGTGAACAAAAAACTGCAAGAATGGACCATCTCTTTCACAACCAAAAGTAACATTACCATGTTCGGTAAACTTAATAGAGTTATTTACAATTTGGAATAAAGTTTTTCTCAGACGAGAACCATCAACAATAAGAGTAAGGTCTTTATTTTCAACTTTATTATCCACTTTAAGTTTCACATCCTTTACTGAGGTTTCGAAATGAAAAATACCATATAATTCTTCAAATAAAGAGTTTAACTTCAGTTTAGAGGTACGTATTTCAAATGCACCGGATTTCAGACTGGAAACATCAATAATATTATCAATAATAAGCAACAAACTATTACCTGATCTATTAATATAATCCACGAACTCTTTAGTCTCTTCCGGACTATTATCCTGGTGATTAAGAAGTTGTGCAAATCCTATAATAGCATTCATAGGGGTTCTTATTTCATGTGAAATGCTTTCCAGAAAGGCAGATTTAAGTCTGTCGCTTTCTTCCGCTTTTTCTTTGGCTAACTTTAACTCCTGTTCAAACTGTTTTTTATCTCTAATATCTCTCCAAACAGTATAAATATGTTCAACGCCTTGAATTTTAATTACTGTTAATGAAACTTCTACATAAAGTAATTCACCAGTTTTACTAATATGTTCCCATTCAAAATGATGATGTCCATATTGTTTGGCCATTCGTATCATTCTTTCAGCTTTATTCTTAGAGTTTTGTCCATCGGCCTGAAACTCAGGGGAAATTTCATCAGGGCTCATATTTTCCACCTCTTTTTTTGAATCGTATCCAAGATATCTCAAGGCTGACTCATTAAGGTCGATAAATTTTCCTTCTTTAATTAGAAGAACGGGTTCAAATGATTTTTGGAATAATGTAAGATAAACAGAGGAATTCCTTATTTTAATCAACTTGAATAATTTTACAGACAAAATAATTATAACGATTAATAAGGCCGCAATTAATCCTAACAAAATTATTGGACTTGTAAAGTTCATTTTTTCATTGTTTTGTTTTCACTTAATGTCAAATAAAAGCCCTCAACTTTTATTGACCTAATACCTCTTTAACAGCAATAACAAGTTCATTGAGATCGACAGGTTTTTCCATCACTTTTTTAGCTCCAAACCTTTTAGCATATTCTAAATAATCTCTGGCACTTCCTCTTCCACCTGCTGAAATAGCAATAATTTTAACCTTGGGATCCATGTCAACCATTTCTCTGATTACTTCAATACCCTCCTTACCTGGCATAATAATATCAAGAAGAATTAAGTCAGGTTTATTTTCGATAAATGACCTCAAACCGGGGTCGCCATCGTCTTCAACCAAAATATCATATCCTTCTTGTTCAAGTTTTCTTTTAAACAGGTATCTTATTTGCTCGTCATCGTCTATTATTAAAATCCTTGCCATCGAAAGTTTTGCTTTGTTTAAGAATTTTTCCAAATTTAGGAAAAATGATTTATTCTGACAAGGGAATATAAACAAAAAATTCAGACCCCTTACCTAATGTACTTTTAACGTCAATAAATCCACCATGTGATTTGATAATATCAAAGGATGAAGACAGGCCCAAACCGGTTCCTTTTCCAGGAGCCTTGGTTGTAAAAAATGGTTCAAATATACTGTTTACAGTCCCCCTGGCAATTCCATCACCATTATCTTTAACCGAAATGCACACAAATTCTGTAGTTTCAATCCAATCATAAACACTTTCAATATCTTCTTCAAGCTTTTTAGGATAAACACTAATTTCTATTAGCCCGCCATCAGGCATTGCATCCTGAGAGTTCAAAACTAAATTTAAAAGCACAAGTTCTATGTGTGCAGCATCACATCTTACAATATAATCCTCATTACTGTTTTGTGTAAAAATAATTTCAATTTCTGTTGATAAAGAATTTCTTGATGTATTTACGAATGATTTTACAATAGTATTTATATTATGCTTCAATAGTCGAATTTCAAATTTTTTGGCAGCACTAAGTAATTTTTTAACCACACTGTCAGCCTTAGTAGCAGCAGTAATTACTTTTTCAATATCATCGAACCTCCTGTCATTTTTATCCAGACCTTCCTGAGCGAATTGTGAAAATCCCGTAATACTTTGAAGTATGTTTTTAAACTCATGGGCAAGTCGGCTTGCCATAAGTCCAACAGCCTCCAATTTCTTAGAATTCACCAGTTTATTTTCAAGTTCTTTTTGGCTTGTTATATCTCTTCCAAATACCAACAATCCTTTTCTACTGCGGTCATCATTAAACAGAGGAACTCTGATCATATCAAATATCCTGTCTTTGCTATTACTGATTGGAATATTCTTACTACTTCGTTGAGTTTTAAAACTATTCCATGCTATATTATCATTAACATCTTCTTCTTTTAGGAAATTACTATAAAAATCATTAATGGCAGCAAGTTCCAAATTTGATTTTCCCATATAGTTATTAATATCTATTCCTAATAATTCGATGGCAGAGTTATTTGCCAGCAGCCATTTTCCATTTGCATCTTTAAAATAAATTATGTCAGGAGTTGAGTTAATAAGAATTGTTAATTGTTCTTCTCTTTTCTTTAGATTTTCACGTGCCTTTTTTATTTCACTGATATCAATAGTAACTGCCAGGCCAGTCTTCAGCTTACCTCCCTCAAAATGAAGTGGATATGCCCGATGATATACATCTATCAACTTACCGCTTTTATGTATCATTTGGGTTTCACCATTAAAGCCAGGTTTTCCCATTTTCATTTTTTGGAGATTCTCATCAAATGATGCTTTGTCAATTTCAGTATGTAAAATATCTACTGTTTTTCCAATTATTTCCTCTTCGGTATATCCAAACAATTTTGAAGTGCCCGGACTAACAGAAAGTATTTTGGATTCTTTTTCTCCCAAGGATGTGGTTATATATGATACATCATCAGCGGCCTCAAAAATGGCTCTTAAATGGGCCTCTCTTTCCTCCAGTTTTTTATCAGCCAAATATTTTTCTGTAATATCCTGTAATGAACCAGTAAGACTAATAAACCTTCCTTGTGCATCTCTTTCAAACCTTCCTGCAACATTTACCCATTTCACGGATTTTGATTTTTGACTAACAACTCTGGTAACAAAATCCAATCTATTATTTTCAGATGAATATAAATTGTTTAACTCATCCATTATCCATTTATAATCATCAGGATAAACTAATGCAGACCAGCCCTTAAAATTTTGCGGATATGATTCATCAATTTCAAATATATCCATAAGTACTTTAGAAGCAGACCATTTATCATTTACAAAATCATATTTAAAACTTCCAATTCCTGCAATTTTCTGAGTTAATTTAAGTAGTTTTTCATTTTCTTCAATAATATCACTTTGTTGAGTAAACTCTGTTATGTCCTGTGTATGTAAAATAATTCCGGAGATATTATTGCTTTGATCGTATACAACTTTTGCATTACGCCTTACTTTTATGGTTTCACCATTTTTTTTAATAAGCATTACCTTATTAAGCAGTAATTCCCCATCCTTTAATAATTGAGGAAACTTTTTATTAAACAATTCTTTTTGTTCTGGGTGTACAGTATTTGTAATATGTTCATTCAATAACTCATCAACAGAGTAGCCAAGCATTTTAGCAAATGCCTCATTACAATTCACAATTATTCCTTTTTCATCAAGCAATGTTATACCATCGGGAGCACTGGAGAAAAGTTCTCTGAATTGGGCTTCACTTAGTTTAAGTTTTTCTGATGCTATTTTCCATTCTGTAATATCTACCAGTGCACCAATAATACCTTTTACAATTCCGTTTTTTATGAGAGGAGCCTCATGTACCTCAACCCATAATTTACGGCCCTTTAAGGTTAATAATTCCAATTCATAAGGAGGCTGTGCCTTTCCTGTTGAAAGCGCTTTGGCAGTGCTGTCTTTTCCAAGTTCATTAATTGGGTGGTCGCTAATTAAATTGGTCCAATCATCGGGCAATTCCTCTAAAGAACAATCGAAAAACTTCTCTGTTGATGGGCTTATATATGTGAATTTATTATTTATATCGTGTGAATAAAATAAATTCGTACTGTGTTCAATGATATTCTTATATCTCTCTCTACTTTTTTCTAACTCGCTCTGAATCTGCTTTCTATCCTCAATTTCCAGTTGCAATTGCTCCTTATTTTTCATAATTTCAGCAGTTCTCTGCTGAACCTTCTTTTCAAGATTAGATTTTAGATCTTCCAGATTCCTTACAGCAATAAGTCGATTCTTTTCTTCCTGTCTGATTTTTTTATATGTAAAAGAAAAGGCGATAGCACCCAGAAACCAAATTATTATATATGTAAAAAAGTAAGTCTTTGTTTTTGAATGAAAAACTTGATTTACTTCTGTTAAGTCAACACTGATGGAAATACCACCCACAAACCTTCCTGGATTATCGTCGGTTTTTCCTGACAACTTATTATTTTTTATATAAATGGGCTTAATACTTGTGAAATATTCACGCCCTTCTTTATAAAAATACTCACTAAATTCCTCACCGGTTTTATTTACTGTCTTAATTGCCTCCTTTTCCCATTCATTTTTATTATTAAAATAGCTTAGACTATCAGGGAAAATTATATGAAAACTGACATCCGGATTTACTTTGCTGGATTTTGCAAGTAATTCAAGGGCTTTGTCAATGCCTAAAATGTTTATCCTGGATTCATTATTATTTCGAAATCTAAAAATATTGGAAGAGTCGGTAGCAAGTAAACCAAAAATACTATCATTTACTTCCGAATAATCACTACCCACATCAATTAGCCAGTTAATTATTTCAATATCCTTATCAAATTCCGATTCAACTGAATGATTAACACTATCTCTTTTATATATACTTGCTTGTGAGTAATAATAAAAAAATACCAGGCAAATGAAAATTGTCCATATAATAATTACGATATTATAAAACTTTTGGAAAAAGTTGTAATTCTTCATAAAAAATTAAATATTTCAATTCAAAACATTGTCAGTTTTATCTGGTAGCAATAATAGTTATTCTTCACCGATACAAAAAACATATTTTTCTTTAATATTAGTTATCATTAAAGTAATTTAAACAAAAAGAGTAATGCGATTTATTAAAAAAAATAATCTTTAGAGTATCTCTCAATAACAAAATTAGTATTTTCACTCTATTTGCCTTATTATCAATGTTTGTGGAAAAATACACAAATTTTTTGATTAACAAACAATTGTTTAAACAGAATTAATTTTACTAGAAATTGGTAATAAAAATTATTAATATTGCATATTGAATTGATCAAGCCAAACCAATTGACAAAATTATGGTATCGAATTACGATTTTACCAATAAAATAATCCTCATTGTAGAGGATATTGATACAAGTAGCCGCTTTTATAAAGCGGCCTTGAAGAGTACAAATGCAAAACTTATTTTAGTTGAAAACGGTCAAACAGCCATTGATGTGTTTGATTCATCAAATAATATAGATTTGGTATTCTTAGATTTAAACCTACCTGATTTTGATGGCTTTGAGGTTTTAAAGCACATCAGGAGTAAAAACAAAGATATTCCAATAGTTGTACAAACAGCCTATATGCTATCTGGCGAAGAAGAGACCAGTTACGAATTGGGAGCCAACGACTTTATTACAAAGCCTATTACTATTGATATATTGCAAAAAACCATTGCCAACAATCTGGCTTAAGCATTTTATATTCAGACTATTAAGTCGATAATAATACTGATATTATCTATTCAATTACTTTATAAACGGAGTCGATTACGGTACCGTCTACCCATTTAATTACTGCTATAATTTCATCACTTAAGTTTGGCTTTTCGGGTATACCACATATAGCTTCGGCTTCTGCCTTTAATTCCTGAATTGTTTTAATTGGCAGGCCCGAATTTTTCGTTTTTTCTATCAGATCTTTCCTCAGAGGATTAATAGCAATTCCTCTTTCAGTTACTACTACATCAATTAACTCACCCGGAGCACACATAGTTGTAACTTCATCCCGTATAACAGGAATTCTGTCGCGGAACAATGGTATAGGCATAATGGTAGTCTTTCCAAACAAAGTATTTTGCCAACCACCAATACCATGCAATAAATATCCATCAGAATGTGACACAACATTGGCATTGAAATTCACATCGACTTCGGTAGCACCAAGGACTACAATATCCACTAAAGAGGCAAAATTACCTTTGCCATGATAATTATAAGATGTAAAAGGTGATGTATTAACATGATTAGGGTTTTCACGCATACTTCTAACTCCCTCCAAATCAAAAGTCTGACCATCAAGTATATAGCCCACTATTCCTTCTTCCAGCAATTGAACCGGATATTTATTGCTTCCTGCCCTTATAAAACTTGCTTTCCAATTGTTTTTCCTTAAAATATCTCCAAAGTAATTTCCAATTGACAAAGCAGTTCCTCCGGCTCCGGCCTGATAGGAGAAACCATCATATATTAAACCGGCTTCTTCACAAAACTGTGCTGTAATTTCTGCTATCAATAATCGATCGGGACTTTTGGTAATTTGTGTAGTACCTGAAATAATTTTTTCGGGTAATCCTACTTTTTCTACCTCCACAACAAAATCCACATAATTTCCGTGTATTTGCCAGGGTATTGCAGGAAATGGAACTAAATTATCAGTAACAACTATAACTCTGTCAGCATATTGCGAATCACCCAGTGCAAAACCCAATAATCCGCAGGCAGCATCACCATTAACACCATTTGCATTTCCAAAGGCATCAGCAGTAGGGGCTGCAATAACAGCAATATCAATTTTCACTTCTCCATCCTGTATTGCCTGATATCTGCCACCATGCGACCTTAAAACTCCCAGGCCCTTCATTTTACCCAGGGACGCAAATCTACCTAAAGGACCATTCATACTCCCTTCAATTCGATTTATTGTTCCATCTTCAAGGTATTTAATGAGATGTTCCTGACAAGGGAAAGAAGCCGAAGGATACCACCTAAGATCTTTAACACCTAATTCATGAGCAATATCAAATATCTGATTTGCGATGAGGTCTCCGTTACGAAAATGATGATGGGTGGAAATTGTCATCCCATCCTTCAAGCCACTTTTTATTAGTGCTTCCTTTAAGCCAGGAACCAGTTTATTACCATCTTCCGGATAATCAGCGCAACTGGAAATTCTGGGTGCGTATTTTCGGCCTGTAGGTTTATACTTTCCAACCCCCATAAAAGGGATATGTTCTTCACCGTTTATTATTGTTGGCACTACCCTTCCGGCAGCATTAGTTACAAGTTTATCGTATTTTTTCATTATCAATAAATTTATATTCCTTATGATGTTCTCCAGTTTTTGTCGAGCATACCAATATTTTCAGCTATTCTAATGGTAGTTTCAGCCCTTTTAACCACCGGTGCATCAATCATTTTTGTTCCCAAAGAAACTACTCCCAATCCTTTTTCTTTTGCATCCAGAAAGGCCAGATAAATTCGTTTTGCCTTTTCTATCTCCTTCTCTGATGGAGCAAAATTATCGTGAATAACACGAATTTGACGCGGATGAATACATCCCATACCGTCGAAGCCGAGACCTTTGGATTTTTGAACATTATCTGCCAAAGCCTGCATATTTGAAACATCTGAAAATACTGAATCAATTGCCTGTATACCAGCGGCTCTTGCAGCATTTACCAGCATATTCCTTGCAAAAAAGGATTCAGTTGCCTCATCGGTGCGTTGTACACCTAGATCGGCTGTATAGTCTTCCAAACCAATTGCCATTGAACTAATATTTTTACTTGCAGTAGCAATCTGGTAAGCATTTATTACGCCTTTTGCACTTTCAATGATTGGCATCAGCCAAATGTTGTTGTCCATATTGTTTTCAACTTTGAGCCTTTGAATCTCATTATCGATTGCAACAATATCATCAGCGCTCTCACATTTGGGAATAAGTATTAGGTTAGGATAATGAGGCACTATAAATTTTAAGTCTTCCAGCGCCATTTCCCCCTGATTAATTCTAACCATACGCTCGGCACCATAGAAATGCAGGTTGCGCAAAGCATTACGTACAACAAACCTTGCCTCGTATTTTTTTGCAGGCGACACTGCATCTTCCAAATCCAATATTAAACCATTTGGTTTGTGAATACCTGCGTTCAACATTAGTTTAGGAGTATTTCCAGGCAGATAAAGTCTGGAAATCCTAAACATATCCTTTTTGGTGGCTTGTTTATTTTGCTCCAGAGGCTTTAGTAAATAGTTTTTGTCGGTATTAATTAACTTTTTTATTGCAGCTTCTATACGTGCTGCCAAAACAAATTCTACTGCCCCTGTATCCTCTATGTATATCTTTACATTCTTTAAATCGAAGAAAGATAGAATATCGTTAACAAGTTTTGTAATTGACTTACCATATAAACTTCCTACCTTACTTTTTAATTCCAGCTGAATTCCACCTGTATTTTGGAGTTCCAATTCAACATAACAATCTGACTTTGTGCCCATTTCACGGTTACCAACCGAGGCTATGCTCTCAGACATATTTTTATTTTTAGTTTATTTTCAATTGTTTTTAAAACAACAAAGTTAATAAGCAGTTTCACATCTTAAACATTGAATGTTTCTAAATTAACAATTTAATTCATAAATATTTTAGTGTTGATTGAAATGAAATAGAAATCTTATAACAACAGGTTTTACGGCAAAACTTATTATTGAACTCAAAATAAATTCTATTATCGTAAAGAATTAATTTAAAATCAATAAATTTGCATACCGGCTGCGGTTCGAGAATTCCTCTCTACTTGCACTGATTAATTTTCCCGTGGCCGGTTTTTTTATGATTTCAAAAAAAAATATATATCCAAGTATCTTAACAAGCCTTCAGTTAATTAGCCTTGTTTACATCTTGATATCAGGGCCGGTAATTGCCGATAGCATTAATGGATTTTTAGTTGAAATAGCCGGGATATTCTTAGGAGTACTTGCAATTATTATAATGAAACCAGGTAATTTCAATATACGACCACTTATAAAAAAAGGAGGAGTACTTGTAACCAACGGACCCTATCGAATAATCCGACACCCAATGTACACAGCTCAAATTATTGCCCTTACCCCATTAATTATAGAATATTTTACATACTACCGTCTGATTGCAATTTTAATGCTTACAATAGTGCTTTTGGTTAAAATTGAGTTTGAGGAAAAATTACTAATTGAACATTTTAAGGACTATAGCGAGTATATAAAAAAAACCAAAAAACTCATACCCTTTATCTATTAAAAACGACATTATTACATATTTGACATAGAATAGTAGTTTTATAATATTTTAATACTATGACATCTGTTCTATATTAAGCAATTTTGTCAGCCATTATTATATGGTACACCATTTGAAAATGATAAAAATAAAAACGAATATGGCAATATTAAATATCAATTCTCATGATGAATTGCTCTTGAATTTGAAAAATGATAAAATTAATTATCTGCTTTTATATAAAAAGGGATCAGAATTGAGTGAATGTAGTTATAACAGTCTTACAATGGTTTTGAAAAATCATAGTAATATGGATGTAATGACTGCCAATGTTAATGAAGTAAGAGATATCCATGAAAAATATGGAATTACTTCTGTTCCCACTCTAATGATTTTTAAGGGGGATAAATTTGTTAAGGCCGAAAAAGGCTGTAATGACGAGTCATTTTACAAATCACTTATTGAAAGTTCACTTTACACTTCAACATCTTCCCCAAAGGAAAAATCGCAAAAGAGAGTAAAAGTTTATAGTACGCCTTCATGCAGTTGGTGCACTACCCTCAAAAAACATCTTGATTTAAACGGAATAAAATACACTAACATTGATGTTTCCAAAGATCAGAATGCTGCAGCAGAGATGCTTAAGAAGAGTGGACAACAGGGTGTTCCACAAACCGAAATTGAAGGACAAATGATTGTTGGATTCGACAAAAATCGTATAAATTCGCTGCTTGGAATAAATTAGAAAAATTATAACATAAAATTATAAATATGAAAGAGTTACAACCTTTAAATGAAAACGTCCTTTTGGATATATCAGAGGACAATTCAGTACAGAAAACCGCATCAGGCATAATTATTCCGGATTCTGCCAAAGAAAAGCCTCAATTTGCAAAAGTAGTTTCCATTGGGAATATTGAAAATCCAGCAATATCAGTTGGAGATACTGTATTTTATAAAAAGTTTGCCGGTAACGAATTTGATTTCGAAGGTAAAAAATTCCTTATTCTACCTTATGCCGATCTATTGGCAAAAATTGTAGAAACAGAATCAATATAGTCGATTCCGTTGACATAAATCATCATTAGGCCTGCTTCTTTTACGAGGCGGGCTTTTTTGTGATATAATTCATAAACAATCCTTTCTTAATTATGTTTAAAAAGTAATAAATAAGTAAAATAAAAGTAAATTTGCTGACTAATTTTTAGATATAACTGCTGGATTTTGCAGTTAGTTTGATGCCAAAAAACGAAGGATGAAATTTAAGGTTGGAGATAAGGTTAATTTTTTAAATGAAAGCGGTGGCGGCACTATTGTTAAGGTTATCGACAGCAAAATAGTTCATGTTGAAACTGCCGACGGTTTTGAATTGCCGGTATTATCTTCCGATTTAATAATTGATCAACGCTCACTTGAAAGTGAAGCAACAGAACACCTCTTCTCAGTTAAACCACCTGTTAAACAGGAAGTTGTAAAAAACGAACCAGAGGAAGAAGAAAGCAATATAAGTGAAATTAATCCCTGGGGAAATGTGAGAGAAGAGAAAGGAATTTATCTGGCTTTCGAACCCCACGAACAACAATGGCTTTTAACCGGCGACCTGGATGTTTATCTTATAAACAATACTTCCCAAGATATTTTATACAGCCTTTTTTTTGAAGTTGATGATTCGCTTGAAGGTATTGACTTTAGTTCAGTACCTCCCGATTCAAAAATACTATTAGAAACTATTGAAAGAGATGATCTTGAAAATTGGTCGAAGGGTTATATTCAGATATTATTTCACAATGATTTACCTGAAAAAATTTACTATCCCTTGCATTCTTCCATCGATTTAAAAGTTAATAGGTTTTTCAAGGAAGGAAGTTATCGCTCAAATTCCTTATTACAGAACAAAGCACTAATAATCAACATTATTAACGAATCGCTGCTGGAAACCGTTTCAGGAACTGATAGTGAAAAGAAATTCGGTTCCAAAGCAAAAGCATCGGTTGCAGAAGCAGTTAAAGAAAAACCACTTATTGACAAACATCGCAGTGGAATGGGAGAAGCTATAGTTGATTTACATATTGCCGAATTAGTTGATAATATAAGCGGTATGAGCAGTAGCGATATGTTACTTTACCAAAAAGACTATTTTAAAAAAACACTCGAAAGTGCAATTGCCGCTGAATACACTAAAGTGACTTACATACACGGTGTTGGAAACGGAGTTCTTAAAAATGAAATCATGAAAGAACTGGAAAACTATGATAATACTAAAAATCAAATGGCTTCCATATCAAAATTTGGTGTTGGAGCTCTTGATATAAAAATTGAATATACTGATTAAAAATATTATTAATAAAGACATAACTTTTACTGAAATAAAATTGTTTAAAATGAAAAAACTACTTCAAATATTTTTCTCAATGCAAACCATGGGGTATTTAACCGTTCTTTTTGCTGCCTCTCTGGCAGTTGCCACTTTCGTAGAGAACGATTTCGGAACCTCAGGAGCAAAAGCATTGGTATATAATGCAACCTGGTTCGACATATTGCTCGTATTGCTTGCAATAAACCTTGTTGCTAATGTTATCAGATATAAGATGTGGAAATGGAGCAAACTTACCATGATGATTTTCCACCTCTCTTTTATTGTGGTTTTAATTGGCGCAGGAATTACCCGCTTCATAAGTTATGAAGGAACAATGCATATTAGAGAAGGCGCAACATCATCAATAATTATGTCCGACAAAACTTATGTCGACGTAAAAATTGTACATGGAAATAAAGAAACATCATCATCACAAAGTGTTTTAATGTCGGCTTTTAGCGTAGGCGACTTTCACAATACTTTAAACATTGATGGCACAAAATACCATTTCAAATCCATACAATTTATTCCCAATGCCAAAGAAAACCTGGTGCAGCTTAGTGAAGGTGGAACTCCTTATCTTGATTTGGTAACTTCTTATGAAGGATCGGGTCGTAAGTCAAACGTAATTAAGTATGGTGACATCATAAATGTTGGACCTTATACAATTAATTTCAGCGACAATTATTTAGCAAATGCTGTAAATATTAAGTTGAACAATGGTTTTATGCAGGTAAACCCAAATTCAACTATTACTAGTATGGCTATGACAGGAGGTGCTAACGATTCACTTGTAGCTGGCGAATGGAGTAATTTTTCACAAGGATTCCTTTATAAAATGAATGACATAAGTTTAGTAGTAAGAAATTATTATCCAAATGCCAAAGAACAATTAGTTTCTTATAATGGAAAAGATATGAATTTTGAAGATGCAATTATAGTAGAAGCAGAATCAGGTGGTGAAACTATTGAAGTTGCAGTTAAAGGAGGCAAAGGATATCAGGGTAAACCAACAAGTTTCAGCCTTAATGGAAATGAAGTATATATCACATATGGATCAAAAATTATCCAACTACCTTTCGCCCTAAAACTTCTTGATTTTCAATTGGACAGATATCCCGGATCCATGAGCCCTTCTTCCTACGCAAGTGAAGTGGTTTTAATTGATCAGGAACAAGGAATTCAGGAACAGAAACGAATTTTTATGAATAATGTACTCAACCACAGAGGTTACCGCTTCTTCCAATCTTCATATGACAGAGACGAATTGGGAACAGTTTTATCGGTTAACCATGACTTTTGGGGAACAACAATTACATATTTAGGATATCTATTGATGGCAATCGGTATGGTATTATCACTCATAAATAATAAATCGCGTTTTGCCGAACTTGGTAAAGTAATCAGCAAAAATGCTGCTCGTCGTAAAGGACTTACAACTATTATTACTCTGGCCATAGTTTTCGGTGGTTCTCAGTTAATGGCACAACACGATCACGATTTTGATAAAGATAATGTTCCTCATGTAAATAAAGAACAAGCCGCTAAATTTAGCAGGCTTTTAATACAGCAACAGGGAAGACTTGCTCCTTTTAACACTATGAGTAGCGAGTATTTGAGAAAAATTACCGGTGGAAAAAGCAGTCTTTACGGACTAAATTCCGACGAGGTTATTTTGAGTATGATGACATTTCCGGTACAGTGGCAAAAGGCTCCGATCATTAAGGTTAAACATGACAGAGTCAAAAAGTTACTTGGTATTACCGGAAAACGCGCAGCCTATCTCGATTTTATCAATATGAATGAAGGTACTTATAAGTTGAGTCAGGAAGTAAATGCAGCTTACGCTAAAAAGCCTGCCGAAAGAGGAACTTATGAAAAGGAATTAATAACTGTTGATGAGCGTTTAAATGTTGCCTATATGGTGTTTACACAATCATTCCTCAAACTATTGCCTAATCCAACAGATTCTCACAAACCATGGTTTGGTCCCAGCGACAAAATCAGGGGATTGCAGCAAGCCGACTCGAATTTTGTTGCGGGAGTTATTCCGGAATACTTAAACAGCCTTGCCGAAGGTAATTTAATATTAGCCAGCCAGTTGGTAAAGGGAATTGATGATTATCAGCACAGATACGCAGCCGATATTATCCCTTCTGATTCTAAAAGAAGCCTGGAAATTAGATATAATAAAATGGATATTTTTAATCGCTTAGGAAATATTTATAGCCTATTGGGATTGATAATGATAATATTTGCCTTTGTTGAATTATTTAAACCATCGAAATGGGTAAAAGTGGTTTTAAAGGTATTTTTTGCCTTAGTTATTGTTGGATTCTTACTCCAAACTGCCGGGTTGGCAATGCGTTGGTATATCTCAGGTCACGCCCCCTGGAGTGATGGTTACGAATCGATGATTTATATAGCATGGGTGGTAATGCTGGCCGGAATAATGTTTGCCAGAAAGTCGAATATGACAATTGCAGCAACAACAATTTTGGCTTCCATAATATTAATGGTTGCACACCTTAGCTGGATGAATCCTGAAATAACCAATCTTGTTCCGGTACTTAAATCCTATTGGTTAACAATACACGTTTCAATTATTACTGCCAGTTATGGTTTCCTTGCCCTATCAATGCTATTAGGATTTATTAATATGATTTTGATGATTTTCCGTAAAGAAATTAATTTCAACAATGTAACCGGAAATATTGATGAACTTACCGCCATCAGCGAACGCTCAATGACAGCGGGCTTATATATGCTTACCGTAGGAACATTTCTTGGTGGCGTATGGGCAAACGAAAGTTGGGGACGTTATTGGGGATGGGATCCAAAAGAAACATGGGCTCTTATTAGTATACTTGTTTACTCATTTATTTCTCATATGCGACTTATACCCGGGCTAAAAGGCAGGTTTAGTTATAACTTTGCCTCCGTTATTGGTTTCTTCTCCATAATAATGACTTATTTTGGAGTAAACTACTATCTTTCAGGACTTCACTCCTATGCAGCAGGAGATCCTGTACCGATACCAAATTTTGTATACTATTCAGTTGCGATAATTATAATAGTTTCTATATTTGCATTCATAAATGAGAATAAGTTCATAAAACAGAAAAAATAATTATTTTATATCTGGCGATATATTAGGCAGTAAATCATTGATTTGCTGCCTTTTTTTTGGTTTGTTTAAAACTAATATTGAATTTATTTCACAAATAATCCACATTATTCTACAAAACAATTTACTTGACATATATACTAAAAAGATATGCTTTTATGCTATAATTATATAAAACATGAAAAACGTATCATTAAAAATAGACGATTCCATTTTCGGTGAAACTGAAAAAATATTAGAAATACTAAAAAAGCCCCGCAATAGATATATTAATGAGGCAATAGAATATTATAACAGACTTCAAAACAGATTGCTAATTGAGAAAAAACTCAAATTGGAATCTGAATTAGTTAGAGATGAATCTAAAAATGTATTGAAAGAATTTGAAGATATTGATTATGTCGATTAAGCAATATGAAATCTGGATTTTAGAGTTAAACCCAAAAATCAGGACAAAACCCGGAAAAACAAGGCCTGTATTAGTATTACAGACCAACCTTTTAAATAATATATCTCATCCTTCAACTATAATCTGCCCAATCACAACAAATGTTTTAATGGAGTTGGATATTTTAAGGGTTCATATAAAAAAGGGTATTGCCAATCTTCGTGAAGATTGCGATATTATGATTGATCAAATTAGAGCAATCGATAACAAAAGACTAATAAAAAAATTAGGTAAGATTCCGACTAATTTATCGGATAAAGTTAAAGAAAACATTCAGATTTTATTAGAAACTTAAAGGATTTGAAGTCAAGCAGTAACTTATTACAAATGTTACACTTATCATGTAATAAAAAAATAAGCAGCAATTACAATAACCACTCAACCTAGCAACCAATAACCCCAAATTAATGTCAATTAATAATACAAATCCAACACTATGAAAAATGTTTTAGCAATAATAATTCTAAGCCTGTTAGTAAGTTGCGACGGCCCGTACAAAAACTGTCCGGAATATTATTTTTCCGATGATTATAAAGCCTATACCAATTTCAATGAAAATTCGTATTGGATATACAGCGACACTGCTTTTGGAATTACAGACAGTGTTGTTCTTTTAAATCAAAACATTGAATTCATCGACCATTGCGATTATAATACCCAATCGCAGGAAACTTTAGAACAATTATTTTCTTCTTCCTTTGTGGATAATAATTCATCTGAAATTAAAATACATGGACATGCATTTATGCAGGAATATAATACCGGATATAAACTTCCACAAGGACTTTTTACGGACAATACTGACTTGATCGACCCTGATTACTTCATTGATTCTCTTGAGATTAATGGAGTTTGGTATAAGAATGTTAAGGTATTTAAATCGAATAAATACGAATCATACTGGGCTAAAAACATAGTGCTTATTAAAAAAGTTTTTCCATACCCCTGGGATAGTGATACTACTTACCATTTTGATATTGTGAGATATCATTTGGAATAATTATTTCAGAAAATCAAAATTCATTATTATTCCTATTTATAGTATTATTGCATACAGTATATTGATATATTTAATTGTAAGAAAAAGTAAAAATATTATCAAGACAGTTATTCCAATTTTATTAGTTAATTTACGAAATTGAGAAAGTGCTGCTTTTTAAAACTTTTGCAAAATGAGAAAAGATTAAAAGGTTAGATTATCAAAATTTAGTTATTAATTGAAAAAATAAAAATGAAAACTATAGTTAATTCCACTGTCATTCTATTAATAAGTTTACTATTTAACATATCTGGTAAATCTCAGGCTATTCTTAATTTGGAATCAGGACTCGTTTTTACTGGTTATAATGATGTTCGAATTCCGGGTGATAATGGCACATTCTTTTCTCTTAAAGATGATTTAGGATCAAAAACAAAAATATTTTACCGTTTAAGAGGTAGTTATACAATAAATTCCCGTCATACGATATCTTTCTTATTTGCTCCTCTACAAACTAAATCGGAAGGCAGTGTTACAAATGATATTTTCTTTGAAGGAGTTATTTTCCCAGCTAATAGCCAACTTAGGGGCATCTATAAATTTAATTCCTATAGGTTAACATATCGTTACAATATAGTTGTTAAACCCAAAATTGTTTTTGGGTTAGGGTTCACAGCAAAAATAAGAGATGCCAAAATCGGACTCTCTTCTCCAGGACTGACCGCTGAGAAAACTAATGTTGGTTTTGTTCCAATTATTAATTTTATGCTCCTATGGAATATTAGTGATGAATTTGGAATTCTTCTGGATGGCGATGCACTTGGTGCATCACAAGGGAGAGCCGAAGATATTCTTATTGCTGCAACCTACAAGTTCTCACACAACCTTAGTATTCAAGCTGGATATCGTATTCTTGAAGGAGGCGCAGACAATGATGAAGTTTACAATTTTGCATTATTCCATTATGCTTCTGTTGGAATATCTTATACGTTTAATAGTCTACCCAAGTAAAATTAATTTTAAAAGAAATATTTACCTGGCTCCCAAAACCAAATTAATAGTTTTGCTTTCTCCATCTCTCAAAACGGTTAAAACAACCTCATCACCAGGCTGATACTGTTTTAAAAGTGTGCTGTAAGTACGCAGGTCTTTGGTTTCTTTACCGTCGAGTTTTGTTATTATATCGCCTACCATAAGTCCTGCTTTTTCGCCTGCCGAGCCGGGGATAATGCTTCCTACTCTTACGCCTTCGCCTTTAAAGGCAAAATCGGGAACGGAACCTGTGCTGGCTTTTCTGGCTTTTTTTGGTTCGGCCTTTGCAGTTTTTGCCGGAGCAACAGAGCCTGTAAATGGCATAGGATCTTTTCGCTCAGCTAGATAAAGAATAACTTCTTTGGTAACCGTTGCTACTTTTACCAAACCTTTGCTGTCGATGGTTTCGGGGGTGTCGGAAGGACGGTGATAATGGGAAGTTGCTCCCGTAAACAGTTGAACTGCCGGAATACCCTGCTCGATAAATGCTACCTGATCGCTGGCATCAAGATCGTTTTCCACAACCTGCGAAAGTACTCCGGTGGTATAGTCGGTCCCCATGAAAATGAATTTCCATTCGCGGGCGGTATTGGCATTTAAAACCATTAGTTTCTTGTCGAACAAACTGCCGTCGGTATCCAGATTTACATTGGCAAAACCACCGTCTTTAAAATAATCCTTCACATGTTTT
>JBFFLX010000023.1:0-31900 GCA_041554435.1 Bacteroidales bacterium | reverse complement strand
TGCTATAACTCTTACGTCGACAGAAATTTCTTTCTCACCTCCTACCCTTACAATTTTGTTTTCCTGCAAAGCACGCAATACTTTTGCCTGAGCAGAAAGGCTCATGTCGCCTATCTCGTCAAGGAATAAAGTACCCCCATGTGCAAGTTCAAAATCGCCTTTCCTTTGTTTGATGGCCGAAGTAAAACTCCCTTTCTCATGGCCAAACAACTGACTTTCTATAAGTTCCGAAGGTATTGCGGCACAGTTTACTTCAATAAAAGGCGATTTACTTTTATCACTTTGAAGATGAATTTGCCTTGCCACCAACTCTTTTCCGGTACCATTTTCTCCTGAAATCAATACTCTTGCTCCGCTGGGTGCTACTTTTGCTATCATTTCTTTCAACTCAATAATTCTTGGATCATCACCAACAATTTCGAATTTCTTATCAACTTCCTTCTTCAACTGCTTTGTTTGTGTTAACAAATCAGTTTTGTCGATGGCATTTCTAAGTGTGATTAGAAGTCTGTTTAAATCAGGTGGTTTTACTATGAAATCATAAGCACCTTTCTTGATGGCTTCCACAGCAGTTTCGATGGTCCCATGACCTGATATCATAACTACCGGAGCTTCTTTAATCGACATCATTTTTTGTAATGCCTCGATACCGTCCATTTCAGGCATTTTTATATCCAGTAACACAGCATCATAGTCATTTACTTCAAAAAGTTCACAGGCTTCCACTCCATTGGAAGCCAGATCAACATCATATTTTTCAAATTCCAGTATATCCTTTATGGTTCTTCGGATACTACTCTCATCATCGGCAACTAATATTCTCGGCATAAAAATAAATTTCTTCAAAAGTAAAAATTACAAGCTTTGAATTCATAATAAAACGAAAGAAATAATGTTTCATGAAAATTAGGGGCTTATTATTTGAGTAAATTAGCCCTATAAAAATCTGAACTTATTTAACAGATGAACTTTATAAAAACATTCATACTAATTTCAATATTATTTCTATATCTGTTTGATTATGGGCAATCTACGGCTAAAGTATATGAATTAAATAATGTAGTTGCATTAAAATTTCCCTGGGCCGGAGGTATGAACTCCATGCAGTTTGGAAGCATTGATATAAACATGGATGGCGTAAATGATATTGTTGCTCTAGACAGAGATGGAGTTTTTAATGTAATTTCCAATCAGTATGAAGGGAATCGGGTAAGTTGTTTTATTAATAATGGTGGCGAAGGAGAGATAAATTACAGTTACGCTCCTGAATTTTCATCGCTGTTCCCGCAACTTTATAATTGGGCTGTTTTTGTGGATTATAATGGAGATGGTTTAACAGATATTTTTACCTATTCGCCCGGATGGGGAGGAATAAAAGTTTATAAAAACATTTCAAGCACAAATTTAAAATTCCAATTGGTAGTTGATCCGTTTTTAACTTCCTTTCAGGGAGGTGGATACACAAACATATTCGTTACTTATGCTGACTATCCGGGTATTTCCGACATTGACAATGATGGCGATCTCGACATTCTAACTTTCAATCCGCTTGGCACTTTTGCGGATTTACATAAAAACCTATCGATGGAAACCTATGGCATTCCCGATTCCTTACTTTTTGAAAGAACAGAAACCTGCTGGGGTTATTTTGCTGAAAGCGAGGAATCGAATACCTTATATCTGGATACTTGCAGAAATTCTGTCCCAATTAATTACCAACCTGATAATGAACGCCATACAGGTTCTACCTTTTGTGTTTTAGATCTTGATGGAGATGATGTAAGCGATGTTCTGTTGGGCGACATCGACTATCCTTCATTAATTGCTCTAAACAATGGAGGAACGATTGAAGAGGCAGTAATAGTTTCATACGATACCGTTTTCCCGGGTTTATCGCAAAAAGCTTATGTATTTTCTATGCCCGCAGCTGCTCATTTCGATGTGAATAATGATGGGAAAAAAGATTTGATAGTCTCGGCATTCGATCCTTCAATTACTAAATCTCAAAATAAAAATAGCGTTTATCTGTATTTAAATACATCCGGCAATAACACTCCTGAATTCACCCTTCAAACAAAAAGTTTTCTGCAAAATGAAATGCTGGACTTTGGTTCACAGGCAAACATTTGCATTTATGATATCGACAACGACAATCTAAAGGATTTAATAATAGGCAATTACGGCTATTATCAGTCGTCCTACTATGATGAGGCTAAATTCCTTCACACTATCTATCAGTCGCGTATAGATTTATATAAAAACACAGGTACTTCAACAAATCCGGTTTTTCAACTTTGGAAAAAGGATATTGGAAATTTTTGGGATGCAAATAAAATTAGTTTATCGCCGACAATGATGGATTTTAATAATGATGGAAAGCCTGATATCCTGGCGGGAAATAGTCAGGGTAAACTAATGCTGAGCCTGAATTTGGGAAATTATAATTTTGAAATTGCCGATACAAATTACCTTAATATTGATGTTGGTGATTTTAGTTACCCCCAACTTTTCGACCTCAACAAGGATGGATTGAAGGATTTAATAATTGGTGAGAAGAACGGTAATATAAACTTTTATAAAAACGAAGGAAGCACACAAAACCCTGATTTTGTATATGTTACCGACAGCCTTGGCAAAGTAAATATAACTGACTATACTTTATCTTATTACGGATACAGCAGTCCGTATTTTTTTAGAGATGCTAATGATAATACGAAGTTAATAGTAGGTTCAGAGAAAGGAATTATCTATTATTTTGAAGATATCGACAATAATTTAAATGGGAAATTTACACAGTCGGATGGTTTAGAACAATTGCTTGATACTACAAATGTTTCCTTCGACAGAGGACTAAGAACCTCCGCTGCCATAGCAGATTTCAACATGGACAATAAATTTGAGATGCTTGTTGGAAACTATGCCGGAGGTATTGAGTTTTTTGGTAGCGGAGCAGAAGTATTACCGGGATGGAAAGAAATTGCAGAAAATGAGACAAGGATTACGGTTTATCCAAATCCTGCAAACAAACTGATATCAATTGAATCGGACAACTACATTAAAAAAGTTGAAATATTTTCCATGAGAGGAATACTTTTGAAATCAATAAATTACGATATCTTTACTAAGAATGAAAAAATTAATTTAAATTTTGAGGCAGGTGTTTATTTTTTAAGAATAATTACCGAAAACGGATCAGTAACTAAGAAATTAATTATAGAAAATTAGGCATATGAAAACCATAGGAATAATAGGTGGAATGAGTTGGGAATCCACAAAAGTTTATTATGAAATTATAAATGAGCAAGTTAAGCAAAAACTTGGAGGTTTTCATTCTTGTAAATGCCTTATTTATTCTGTCGATTTTGCCGAAATACAAAAACTCCAGCATAGTGATAATTGGGAAGAATTAAACGAAATTATGGCTGATGCTGCAAAACGGCTACAACTAGCTGGTGCTGATTTTATTATCCTTGCTACCAACACCATGCATCTTTGTGTTGATGCTATAAAAGAGGCAGTTGAACTACCTTTTCTGCACATAGCACAGGCAACTTCTTCTGTCATCATTAAAAAGAACATTAAAAAAGTAGCTCTCCTGGGAACAAAGTTCACCATGGAAAAGGATTTTTATAAAAGCGTTTTAAATGAGAATAATATTGATGTTATCACTCCCGATGAAGAGGAAAGAAATATTATACACAGCATAATCTATGGTGAGTTAGTAAAGGGAATTATTAAGGATGAATCCAGAGATAAGTTTAAAGCAATTATCTCCCGACTTCAATCGCAAGGCGCTGAGGGAGTTATACTTGGCTGTACGGAAATTCCGTTATTAATTTCCAAACATGATGTTGAAATTGAAGTTTTCGACACCACAAGAATACATGCTGAGAAGGCTGTGGAAATGGCTTTGAAGGAGTTATGAGTTATGAGTTTTTTTGTTTTACCACTAATGACCAATTACCAATGACTAATTTACCAATGACCAGTCACCAGTCACCAGTCGCCAGTTAGCAGTCTTCGTTGTCAATTATCAATTGTCAATTTTCCATTATAAATTTCATCGAGTGCCTGGAGTTCATAGAGTTATAAGTGCCTAAAGTTAAAGTTAGAAACCAAAACAAACCTGTAACTTGTGACATGTAACTTGCAACATAAAAAATGCGCTAAAGTTCATTGAGTTCATCGAGTGCCTAGAGTTCATAGAGTTACAAGTGCCTAAAGTTAAAATTATAACAAAACGACCCTGCCTACACAAAGTTTCGGCAGGCAAGCCATGCCTACATTTCATTTACGCTTGCGCCATGTGCCTACGCTGAAGCTTCGGCGCAAGCGTAAGCTTCAGCGTAGGAGCACGACAGGCAAGCCCGAAACCCTAAAAATTCGGTTTCAAATCGTATTCGGTATAGAAATCACTTATGTGCTGTACCGCTTCTTCAACAGTATCCACAAGTTCGAAAATTTGAAGATCATCTTCCTTTATCATTCCTTCTTCCAGCATACGCTCGTTTATCCATTCCAATAGTCCGCTCCAATACTTTTTTCCCACCATAACAATTGGAAAACGTACCAGTTTATGAGTTTGTATCAGGGTTATTGCTTCGAACAATTCGTCCATGGTGCCAAAACCACCCGGCAAAACAACATAGCCCTGCGAATAACGCATAAACATCAGTTTACGAGTGAAGAAATAATTGAATTCCAACAACTTATCAGGATCAATATAAGGATTTGCACTTTGTTCAAACTCCAGGTCAATATTTAACCCAACGGATTTTCCACCTGCAATATGAGCACCTTTGTTGGCAGCTTCCATAATTCCGGGGCCACCACCGGTAATAATACCGAAGCCCTTTTTTGTGAGAAGATAGGCAAGTTCTTCTGCCAAATGATAATATTCGTTGCCAGGTTTCGTACGTGCTGAACCAAATACAGCCACACAAGGACCAATACGAGAAAGTTCAGTATAGCCATCAACAACTTCAGCCATTATTTTAAAAACTGACCATGAGTCGTGTGCCTTTATTTGAGTCCATGATTTGGGTCTAAACTCCTGTTTTATTCTTTCTAAGTCTTCTTCTTGCATAATTTTGAGTTTATTATTTTAATTCTTCCGCAAGATATTTAGCGGTATAACTGTCCTTATTTGTAATTATTTCTTCGGGTGTACCCATGCAAACTACTTCTCCTCCCCTATCTCCACCCTCGGGGCCCATATCAATAATATAATCGGCAACTTTAATCACCTCCATATTATGCTCAATAATAATAATGGTATTTCCCTTATTTACAAGTTTTTGAATAACTTTAAGAAGCACATTAACATCTTCAAAATGCAAACCTGTTGTGGGTTCATCAAGTATATATAATGTTTGTCCTGTATCTTTTTTCGACAACTCAGATGCCAGTTTAACCCTTTGGGCTTCTCCACCTGAAATGGTGGTCGACGATTGTCCTAAAGTAAGATAACCCAAACCAACATCCTGAAGAGTTTTTAGTTTTATAACAATTTTAGGAATGTTTTCGAAAAACTCAACAGCCTGATTTATAGTCATATCCAAAACATCATTGATGGATTTACCTTTAAATCTAACCTCCAGGGTTTCACGATTATAACGCTTACCATAGCACTCATCACAAGGCACATAAACATCGGGAAGGAAATTCATTTCTATGGTTTGTATTCCTGCTCCCTGACATTTTTCGCATCTTCCACCCTTTACATTAAAGGAAAATCTGCCGGGTTTATAACCCCTTATTTTGGCTTCAGGTATATTTCCGAATAACTTCCTTATTTCATCGAACACCTTGGTATAAGTTGCCGGATTTGATCTTGGGGTTCTGCCTATGGGCGATTGATCGATGGCAATAACCTTATCAATGTTTTTTAGTCCGTCGATGCTTTTATATTTCAAAGGATCTTTCAATGCTCTGAAAAAATGTGAATTCAATATGGGGTAAAGAGTATCGTTAATAAGAGTAGATTTTCCACTACCGGAAACGCCTGTCACACATATCAAAGTTCCAATGGGGAAATCAACATCTATATTTTTCAGATTATTACCTTCGGCACCTCTTATACTCAATAACTTACCATTACCTTTCCTGCGTTTTTTCGGAATACTTATTTCCTTCCTACCCTTAAGATAATCGGCAGTAATACTTCCATTTTCCATTATTTCGTCCGGAGTACCGGTGGCCACAATTTTACCACCATGACGTCCTGCCCCGGGGCCTATATCTATCACATAATCAGCAGAAAGAATAGTATCCTTATCATGTTCAACTACTAATACTGAATTGCCAATATCCCTTAAATCCTTAAGAGCATAAATTAACTTATGATTATCTCTTTGATGTAATCCAATACTAGGCTCATCAAGAATGTATAAAACTCCGGTTAGCCGTGATCCTATTTGAGTTGCAAGGCGTATCCTTTGTGCTTCTCCTCCCGACAAACTGCGTGTTGGTCTGTTTAAGTTAAGATATTCTATTCCTACTTCCAGCAGAAAGTCGAGTCGGGTTTTTATTTCTCTTAATACCTCACGGGCAATTTTTAATTGCTTTTCACTTAGTTTACTCTCAACTTTGTCGAGCCAGTTTCTCAGATGCAGCAAATCCATATTTGCCAATTCCGAAATATTTTTATCATGAATTTTAAAAAACAGGGCTTCTTTCTTCAATCGGGCACCTTCACATTCAGGACACTGATGTTTATTCATAAACCCTTCAGCCCATTTTTTTGATGTTTGAGAATGACTATCGTTATTATAATTCTCTACATATTTAATTACGCCCTCAAACGAAAGTGAATACGAACGAGTAATTCCAAGATATTCCTTTTTAATTTCGAAGGTCTCTTCCGATCCATTAAGTATGGTTTCCATACCCTCTTTCGGTATATCTTTTAAAGGAGTATTTAAATCGAAATTATATTTTAAACCTATGGTTTCCAGTTGTTTATAAACCCATGAATTTTTATATTCCCCCAGTGGTTTTATGCCGCCTTTTTTTATTGACATATTCATATCGGGCATAACTTTCCTCATATCGATTTCGGAAATTTTGCCAAGGCCGTTACAATTCGGGCAAGCACCATATGGTGAGTTGAATGAAAAAGTATTAGGTTCCGGTTCGTCATACGACAAGCCTGATTCAGGGCACATAAGTTTACTGCTAAAATGTCTTATTTCTCCTGTCTCGTCATCCAGAACCATAACAACACCTTTACCATACTTCATGGCAACAGAAATTGTTTTCTTCATTCGTTGATCATCTTTATCGCTGATTTTAATTCTATCAACAACCACTTCAACATCATGAATCTTATATCTGTCGAGTTGCATTCCAAAGGCAATTTCCCGGATTTCTCCATCAACTCTTACACGAAGAAATCCCTGCTGCCTGATTTGCTCAAAAAGTTCTCTGTAGTGACCTTTTCTACCTTTTACTAAGGGAGATAAAAAACTAACACCTTTACCCTGAAAATCATTTTTAATTATTTCAACTATCTGATCCTCACTATACTGAACCATTTTCTTATTTGTATTATAAGAATATGCTTCGCCGGCACGTGCGAATAAAAGTCGTAAGAAATCGTAAATTTCGGTTATGGTACCTACTGTGGATCGTGGGTTACGGTTCACCGATTTTTGTTCGATACTGATTACCGGGCTTAGTCCGTTTATCTTATCAACATCAGGCCTTTCCATATTCCCAATGAACTGACGGGCATAGGCCGAGAGAGTTTCCATATAACGCCTCTGACCTTCAGCATAAATGGTATCGAAAGCCAATGAAGACTTTCCACTACCGCTTAAGCCGGTAATTACTACTAACTTATCTCGGGGGATTACAAGATCAATATCACGAAGATTATGAACTCTTGCTCCTAATATTTCCAGAATATTTTCCTTTTCCTGCACTTATTAATTTATTTGCTTTCTACTTCAGTTCTTTTAAAATGGGTCGCGTTATAAGGGGCTTCCGGAATTTCAATATAGTATGTCTTTTTCTTTCTATTGACAAGATTTTTTTCCCTTAGCCAGGGATTGAAATACTTGAGTAATTTATAACTTATTCCCTGCTCCTGAGCAAAGTCGGCCCAATGATCAACGGAGGAACTTATAACCACTACTCTTTTTGGAATTGGCTGCAGATAATCAGTTTCATCCAGATAAAAGCCATAATTTTCAGGATTTTTCAAAATTAACTTTGTGGCTAGTATTCGGTAGATATACCTTGCAGTTTCATCGTTAAGTAATAAATCGTAATACGATTTTTCACTCTGTCTGTCGATTTGCCTGTTCATTCCTCTAATGCCTGCATTATAAGATGCAGCAGCCATGGTCCAGTTACCAAATTCTTCATAACTTTTCTGTAAATACTTACAGGCAGCCTCCGTCGACTTTTTCACGCTATAGCGTTCATCTACATATTTATCAACTTCCAAATCAAATTCCTTTGCTGTTCCTTTAAGTAATTGCCAGTATCCTTTTGCTCCTGCCGGAGAAGTAACATTTTGCAAACCACTTTCTATAACTGCCAGATATTTAAAATCGTCGGGTATATTATTCTCCCTCAGGATTTCTTCAATCATCGGGAAGAAGCGGTGTGTTCTTTTAATTAGCTGAATAGTAGACGAATGCCAATATGTATTTACAGTAAGTTCCTTATCCAGCGACTCTCTCACATAAAACAAATCCAATGGCACTTCCTCGCCTGCAAAAGTCAGCGAATCGGGTATGGGAAGTGATACTATACGATAGTATTGATCATTTGTTCCGGGTAAGTTCTTATCATGTCTTTCCTTCCAAAAATCAAGCCCAATAACCAATGCAATAACAATAAATGCTAATAATAGATATGAAAGAATTTTGTTCATCAGCAATAACAGAATTTAGAATTGCGAAGATAGTTTACTTATTAAAAGTGAAGCTAGAATATGAGCGTTAAATTGTTATAAAAAGATTAAATTTTTAAAACGGGCTCACAAAATCTTTAAACAAGGGACCTGTTTTATCTTTATCAGACAGTATTGGATTTTCTACTTTCCAATCTATATTCAAATCCGGGTCGCACCACAATATGGAACCTTCTGAATTTTTATTATAAACATTAGTACATTTATAGAAAAACACGGTATTATCTTCAAGGGTAACAAATCCATGAGCAAAACCGGGTGGCACCCAGTACATCCATTTGTTATCCTGTGTAAGTTCCACAGAAGCCCATTTGCCGTAAGTAGGTGAATTTTTTCTTATGTCAACGGCTACATCAAGGACGGATCCTTTCATAACCCTTACCAATTTTCCCTGGGCAAAAGGAGGTTTTTGAAAATGGAGACCTCGTAATACACCTTTTGACGATTTACTTTCATTATCCTGCACAAAATTGTGATCTATTCCGTTTCTCAAGAAGTTCTCCTTATTGTACGACTCGAAAAAATAACCCCGATGATCCTCAAAAACCGTCGGCTTAACGATATATAAATCAGGAATTTTGGTCTTAATCACCTCCATATCTTTTACAATTATGATTATTTGGTAAAGATAAAAAATAAAAGTGATTTGAAGCCCTTTGCCTTGTCATTACTTAAATTCAGTAAATAAATTTATATTGATACTACTATAATTCTTATCAAATAAGTAGAAATATAGAGTCTGGAATATTAATTATTGTTAATTAAATAGCATACAATTCAAGTATAAATTATGCTTAAGATTTTTTATGAAATAAAGCTATGCATTTTTCGTTTTGTACTTCAACTTTTTATCTTAATTTTGCGCAATGTTTAGAAAAGTGACATTTATATTGTTATTCGCTGGTTTATTGGCAGTTACATTTAGTTGTAATGGATATCAGAAAATATTAAAAAGCAGCAATAACGAATTAAAATATGAAACCGCCATCGACCTTTATGAAAAAGGAAGTTTCAATAAGGCATTGCAGTTCTTCGATATTTTAAGAGCTGTACATCGCGGAACTCCTAAAGGAGAAATGATTACATATTATACAGCCAATTGCTATTTTCAGTTAAAAGACTATAATATAGCAAGTTACTACTACAAACAATATACTCAATTATACCCCAGAGGTGAGCATGTTAAGGAAGCCGCCTTTACCAGTGCTTACTGTAATTATCTGGATTCGCCAAGATCCTCTCTGGACCAAACCAGCACTTATACTGCATTAAAGGAATTGCAAAATTATATCGATTTGTATCCCAACGATAGCAAAGTTGAAGAGGCAACCAAATTAATGGATGACTTAAGAGATAAACTGGAGATAAAGGATTATAATATTGCTAAACTTTATTATAATATGGACAGCTATCAGGCAGCAATAACATCTTTCGAGAGTTTATTGGATGATTATCCTGACACTGATTACCAGGAAGAAATCCTTTATTATATTACCAAAGCCTATTATGAATATGCTGAAAAAAGTATCTATACCAAGAAAAAGGACAGATATGAAAAAACAGTAGAGGCTTACAATAACTTATTACAAATTTACCCTGAGAGTAAATTTTTAAAAGAAGTTGAAAATATCAGCGATAATGCTAGAAAACAATTAAATTAACATATAATGGATTACAAAAAAGTTAAAACTGAAACTACTGCTGTAACACGTACAAAGGACGAGTTTTACGAGCAAACAGGGAACATTTATGAAACAATTGCTGTTTTGTCGAAAAGAGCTAACCAGATTGGTGGGGAACTAAAACAGGAGCTTGATCAAAAAACTGCCGAGTTTGCATCTACAAACGATAACTTAGAAGAAGTATTCGAAAATCGTGAGCAAATTGAAATTGCAAAGTTTTACGAAAAACTTCCAAAACCTACTTTGATTGCAGTTCATGAGTTTTTAAATGAGCAGATTTATATCAGAAATCCTCATAAAACTGTTTCAACAAGTTTCTAATAAATGCTAAAGGGCAAAAAAATATTAATTGGTATTACAGGCAGTATTGCTGCTTATAAAATACCATTTTTAATCCGGTTACTTAAAAAAGAAGGGGCCGAGGTTCAGATTATTTTAAGTCCTTATGCAAAAGAATTTGTAACACCCTTAACTCTTGCTACTTTAAGTGAGAATGCGGTACTTCATGAGTTTCACAAACGTGATGACGGTAGTTGGTTCAGCCATGTAAATCTTGGCCTTTGGGCCGACTTATTTTTGGTGGCTCCGCTAACTGCTAATACTATGGCTAAAATGGCACATGGTATTGCCGACAATTTGCTTTTAACAACAGTATTATCAGCAAGATGTCCGCTATTTTTCGCACCAGCCATGGATTTGGATATGTATAAACATCCAAACACACAGGCAAATATCAAAAAACTGCAATCCATAGGTTATAAACTCATTGAACCTGTGGAAGGAGAATTGGCAAGCGGACTAGTGGGCTTTGGGCGCCTTGAAGAACCTGAGAAAATTTTTGAAGTAATAAAAGATTTCTTCGAAAAAAAAAAGCCCTTAAAAAATAAAAAGGCACTTGTTAATGCAGGCCCCACCTACGAACCCATTGATCCAGTGCGTTTTATAGGCAACCATAGTAGTGGTAAAATGGGAGTGGCTATAGCCGATGCTCTGGCAGATTTTGGTGCGGAAGTAGAACTGGTTTTGGGACCAAGCAATGAGAAACCAAAAAATCCAAACATTACTATCCACCATATTAGAACTGCAGAAGAAATGTATGAGAAGTGTGTTAGCATTTTTCCTTCTTCTGATATTTGTGTTCTTTCGGCCGCAGTTGCCGATTTTACGCCTGACAACACTTCCGAAACTAAGATAAAGAAAGAAAGTGGCTTATCAACAATACAACTTAAGCCCACCAAAGATATACTTGCAAGTTTGGGAAGTCAAAAGAAAAAAGGACAGATTTTAGTAGGCTTTGCTCTGGAAACCGATAATGAACATGCAAATGCCATAAAAAAACTGAAGTCAAAAAACCTTGACCTTATTGTATTAAATTCTTTACAGGACAAAGGTGCTGGTTTTGGTCATTCTACTAATAAGGTTAGTATAATAAACAATAAACAAAAAACTTTTGAGTTTCCATTAAAAGACAAATCTGAGGTTGCTATCGACATAGTTAATACCATAGTAAACCAAACGATATTTAATAAGAAAAAAATACAGCATGCGTAAGCGAATACTAGTTGCAGTTCTTTCCATCCTATTGACATTAAATGTGTCGGCTCAGGAATTTCTTTGCGATGTTCAAATACAACTTCAAGGTATTCAGGGTGTCGACCAGTCTGTTTTTGATGCAATGAAGAAATCTGTTTTTGAGTTTATGAATAATAAAAAATGGACAGGCTATAATTTCAAAATGGAAGAAAGAATAGAATGCACATTACTATTTACTATAACCAATGTGATTGGAAGCGATGAGTTTTCAGGCAATTTAAATTTGGTTCTTCAGCGTCCAATATACAAAAGTGATTATGCCTCGCCTGTACTAAATCTTGTCGACAAGGATATACATTTCAGATATGTCCCCTACCAAACAATGGAGTTTGTGGAAAATTCATATACCGACAATTTAACTTCCATACTTGCTTATTATGCTTATTTAATGCTTGGATTAGATTTTGATACTTTTTCTCTGTATGGAGGAGACCCCTTTTATGAAAAGGCACAATCTGTTGTTAACTCGGCACAAAATTCAAATGAAAAAGGTTGGCAGGCATTTGAAGGGCCTAAAAACAGAAACCAATTATTGGCGGGACTTACAAATCAGTCGTACAATAATTTGAGAATGTTTCTTTACGAATATCACCGTAGAGGCTTGGATACCATGTCGGAAGATGTGGATGGTGGGCGTTCAATTACAGGAAAATCACTACGACATTTTAAAGCAGTTAACGATAAGAGACCCGGACTTTATCCCCTTCAGGTATTTGTGGAATCCAAGAGAAATGAATTAATAAACATCTTCAAAAATGCTACTCCTGCAGAAAAAACTGCAATGATTAACATCATGAAAGATGTTGATCCCGCAAACTCAAGCACCTACGAAACTGTGAATAAGTAGGGTTTAATGTGACTTTTTAGTTATTGTTATCATGGTTTTCTTTGTTATCATGGTTGTCATTGTTGCCTATGGAATCAAAATGTAGGCATGATTATTACTTCATACACATCAACTCATAACTCAAAACTCATAACTCAAAACTCATAACTACTTCACCCTAAGATCAAGCATTTTCTCATCCTCAATATAAGCTTCAAAATGATCATCAATTTTTATGGGGCCCACACCTGCGGGAGTTCCTGTGAAAATCAAATCTCCCAGTTTGATAGTGATAAATTGAGATAAATAGGAAATAATATGATTAAAATTAAAAATCATATCAGCAGAATTCCCCGCTTGTCTCTGCTCTCCGTTAACATTTAAGGAGAAGTTGATATTATTAATATCTTCAAATTCTGTAATATGTTTAAAAGATCCCAGAGGTGCCGAATTGTCAAAAGCCTTTGCAATTTCCCAGGGCAATCCCTTTTTCTTGCATTCACTTTGCAGATCTCTTGCGGTTAGGTCGAGTCCAATACCGATTTCATCATAATATTTATGTGCAAACCTCTCTTCTATATGCCTGCCGTTTTTGGATATTTTTATAACCAACTCGGTTTCAAAATGTATATCATTGCTAAACTCGGGATAGAAAAATGGATTATGCTTTTGAATGAGCGCAGTATCAGGTTTCATAAAAAATACCGGCACTTTTGGCACAGGGTTATTTAATTCTTTGGCATGATCGATATAATTTCTGCCTATACAAATAATTTTCATCTGTTTAATATTTTATTATAATGCACCCATTTTCAATTTGATGCGTGTAATTATCTTTTTAGTGTAAAGAGGAAAATCAGCATTCATCATCCATGAATAATAGGAAGGTTCATTTAAAAAAACTTCCTTTACTGTTTTACCCTTATGCTTACCAAAATTTAATGTCTCCTCATTGTTTTCATTATATACAATTTGCCCCATCAGGTCGACATTCTTATGGTGCGATGAAAATTCTGCCAATGCTGCAATATCATTTTTTACAGGCGTAGTAGTATTTCCTGACTTATCAGTATATTCTGTTTCGTTATACTTCTCTATCTGTGCTTTTAAAACCTCGTAAGTTGCCATAACATCAGCCTCTGCTGAATGCGCATCTTCAAGAGATTTTCCAAGGAAAAATTTAACAGCAGCGCTTAGGGTTCTTTGTTCCATTTTCATGAAGATATTCTGAACATCAACAAGTTTACGGTTGCTTACATCAAAATCAACCTCTGCACGCAGAAATTCTTCCACCAGCATCGGAATATCAAATTTCAAGGAATTATAACCGGCCAAATCGCAATTAGCAAGAAAATCATCTACTTCCTTAGCTATTTGTTTAAACGTGGGCTTATCTTTTACATCATCGTAAGTAAATCCATGTATGGAAGATGCTTCTTCACTAATAGGATATCCCGGGTTTACAATCCAGGTTTTTGAAGTAGTATTATTATTTGTGTCGATTTTTAATATGCTTAATTCAATAATTCTATCCTTAGCAACATTTAGTCCAGTACTTTCAATATCGAAAAAAGCAATTGGTTTTTTCAGGTTTAATTCCATGATTTTATATTACAGTGTTTATATCAAAATTTTCAAGTAGTTGTTTTATTCGTCTTAAAAACATACCTCCAAGGGCTCCGTCAACAATTCTGTGATCGTATGCCATCGACAATATCATAATATGACGAATCCCAATAACATCTCCGCCATCGGTTTCTATAACAACAGGTTTTTTGCGAATGGCACCAACGCCCAAAATTGCTACCTGCGGCTGATTAATTATTGGTGTACCACTCAAACTATCGAATGATCCAAAATTAGTTATTGTAAACGTACCCCCCTGAATTTCATCTGGTTGCAACTTATTTTCTCTGGACCTTTTTGCAAGGTCGTTTACAATTTTTGCAGTTCCCAGAATATTTTTCTGATCAGCATCTTTAATTACAGGAACTATTAGATTTCCGTTGGGAAGAGCAGCAGCCATTCCAACATTAATACGCTTTCGAAGAATAACTTTATATCCATCCAGAGAGGCATTTACCTGAGGATACTCCATCAATGCCTGAGCAGCAGCATTTATAAACACAGGAGTAAAAGTTATTTTTTCTCCTTCTCGTTTCAATACTGCTTCTTTAATTTTATTTCGCCAGTTAACAATATTGGTAACATCAACGTCAATAAAAGAAGTTACATGGGGTGAAACATGCGATGACATTACCATATGATCGGCAATAAGTCGTCGCATTCTATCCATTTCAACAACTTCATCTCCTTCATTTATAGTAACAGGAGGTGCTTGTATACTTTTTATTTTTGTATCAGCAGAACTAGTTGCGGCCTGAGTTTTTTTATCTCCTTTACTTTTTAGGTATTCTAAAAGATCGTTTTTAACCAGTCGGTTTTCTTTTCCACTTCCCTTTAAACTTTCCAACTCTTCAAGGCTAATGCCTTCTTTTTTTGCAATACTCTTAACCAGGGGAGATAAAAATCTTTTGCTGGAACTAAAAACGGCTTTAGGCGGCTCTTCTACTACATTAATCTTCTTATCATCTTTCTCGGCTGGTTTATCCTGTTTATCCACCACTTCTTCACTATCATCATCTGCACCCTCAAACTTGTCGGCATCAGTTTCAATAATGGCAATCACTTCACCAACAGGAGCCACATCACCCTCCTCAAACATGGTTTTTACTAAAACACCATCAACAGGGCTGGGCACTTCAGAGTCAACTTTATCGGTTGCTACTTCCACAATCGCATCATCTTCACTAAGCGTTTCACCAACTTCTTTTAACCATTTATTAATCGTTGCTTCTATAATTCCTTCTCCCATTTTAGGAAGAACGAGTTCGTATTTTGCCATTTGTTCAGTATTTTTTTGAGGCTGTAAAATTACTTAATATTTTGTATTGGTAAATGCATTTAATTTTTACTTTTGTTAATTCAACACTAAATGAAAAAATAACCGAATGAAAGAGTTAGGAAACATAGATAGAAAAAATCATGTTTATTCAAGAGTAATAAAGACAAATTACAGAACATATTTCCTTGATGTGAGAGTAACAAAACGTGGTCAGAATTATCTTACTCTTACTGAAAGTAAGAAGAAATTCGACCAGAATAGCGGAAAAATGACCTATGAAAAGCACAAAGTTTTTTTATATAAAGAGGACTTTGATGAGTTTGCAGAAGCTTTCGCAGATGTTGTAAAATATGCCAAAGAAAATGAGCATGAGCATGAAGAATATGAAGAGCAAACTTTTGAAGATAATGCTGAAAAAACAACCATAGAAAAAACTTCAGGATCAGACATAAGTTTTGAAGATTTAGGCAAAGAATAATTTTTTGTATAGCGTTAATTCAGGAGTTGGTTTCGTCAGGTCGACTCAAAAAAATATTAAAATAAGCAGGTCAAACACACGTATTTTACACGTTATCAAGAGAAGTACGTGTTGATAACTTAAACTTTTTTAAAAAATACAATGAGCATGAAAATTGTATTTTTGTAGAAAGTCATTTATAATCTATTAATTTATGGGAAAAACAATTGCAGTTACAAACCAAAAGGGAGGTGTTGGTAAAACAACTACAGCAATTAATCTGGCTGCAAGTTTAGCCGTACTTGAATATAAAACATTAATACTGGATGCCGATCCTCAGGCAAATGCAACATCAGGCATAGGTTTTAATCCCAAAAATATAAAGTCGAGCATTTACGAATGTATTATCGACGATATGGATCCCGAAAAGGTTATACTTACTACCGACACTCCTAATTTGGATCTGATGCCTGCACATATCGATTTGGTTGGAGCAGAAATAGAAATGATTAACAGGCCGAATCGTGAGAAAATGATGAGTAAGGTAATAGATAAAATTCGTGATAAATACGATTTTATTATCATCGACTGCTCACCCTCTCTGGGACTTGTAACTGTTAATGCATTGAGTACTGCCGATTCTGTCATTATCCCGGTCCAATGCGAGTATTTTGCACTAGAAGGACTTGGTAAACTATTGAATACCATTAAAATAGTTCAAAGCCGACTAAATACAAATTTGGATATAGAAGGCATACTTTTAACAATGTATGACAGCCGTTTACGACTTTCAAAGCAAGTTACCGAGGAGGTAAAAACTCATTTTCAGCAAATGGTATTCAACACAATTATCAACAGAAATACTAAATTGGGAGAAGCCCCAAGTTTTGGTAATTCGATAATAATGTACGATGCACAGAGCACAGGAGCAATAAATTATCTTAATTTAGCACGTGAGATATTGCAGAAAAACGACATGACGAACATTAAAAATTCTGAAAAAATCATAGATACAACTGATGAGTAATACTAAAGGAAAGAAAAAAGCATTGGGACGCGGACTTGACGCCATACTTCAAAGTCCTGAAACAGACATAACTGCCGTTGACATTTCAGGTAATTATGTTGCAGGAGCTATTGCCGAACTTGATATTGAAAAAATTGAAGCAAATCCTTTTCAACCACGTACCGATTTTGATGAACAAAATCTTAAAGAACTTGCTGATTCAATTTCTGCCCAAGGTGTTATTCAGCCTGTAACTGTTAGGAAATTAGGATTTGAGAAATACCAACTCATAGCCGGAGAGCGACGCTTACGTGCATCACAACTTTCTGGTTTACATCGTATTCCTGCTTATATTCGTGTAGCCAACGATGAGCAGATGCTTGAAATGGCTCTCATCGAAAACATTCACCGCCACGATTTAAACTCCATTGAGGTTGCCATCAGTTATGCACGACTTATTGAAGAATGCAAACTTACTCAGGAAAAACTTAGTGAAAAAATTGGCAAAAACAGATCTACTATTAGTAACTTCCTTCGCCTTTTAAAACTCCCACCAGAAATCCAGATAGCAATCAGAGATGATGTTATTAGTATGGGACATGCCAGGGCACTGATTACCATTAATGATGAAGAAACTCAAATAAAGTTACTTAAAAAAATTATTACCGATGGTTTAAATGTGCGACAAGTGGAGGCACTTGTAAGAGATTTAAACTCTTCTAATAAATCTGATAAAAAAAATACCGGGAAAAGTAGTCTGCCGGAAAAATATAAGAAAACTCCTGCCGAACTGAGTTTAATGTTCAACAGTAAAGTGAGCCTCAAGAGAAACAATAAAGGCAAAGGTTCTATCGTTATTGGGTTTAATAGTGATGAAGACTTAGATAGAATTTTAAATTTAATTAAATAATAAACCGTGATACGGTATTTCATACCAAGAGTCCTTATTATCATTTTAGCACTCTTCTTTTTTTCAAGTGTTGATGCCAATGCTCAAAAAAAAGACACAAATGTTAAAACTGATAAAGCAATTCATTCCCCCAAAAAGGCGACCTTATTCGCTTTGGTTCCTGGCTTAGGTCAGGTTTATAATCGAAAATATTGGAAATTACCAATTGTTTATGCAGGTTTTGGTGTTACAGGATACCTGGGAATAAGCAACAGAACAGAATATAAAAAATTCAATGAGGCATATATATGCCTGATAAACGAAGGCGATGACTGCACCAATAAACTGGCCGAGTTATACAGCGAAGATGAATTAGTGTACTATCGCGACAGTTATAGAAGAAATATGGAACTTTCTTTTATTATTATGGGAGCATGGTACATCCTTCAAATATTAGATGCATCTGTTGATGCTCATCTTTATTATTGGGAGGTAAATGACAACCTCAGTGTTGACATCCAGCCGGTTGCGCAACCTAATATTCCTATTAATATCAATTCTTCTTTCGAGAAACCTTATACGGGTATTAAGGTGAGTTTTAAATTTTAATCTTATGAAAATAGTTATTTCAGGCTATGGCCGGATGGGTCATGAAGTGGAGAAGATTGCAATTGCTCGTAAGCACAAAATTACTGCTACACTTGATGAACAATCCCACTGGTCGCAAAAAGAGGATATAATAAAAACAGCCGATGCAATAATCGATTTCAGTCTCCCTGAAACAGCGCTTGATGTTTTTTTAAACTCTTTTAAACTGGGAGTCCCCATTATTACTGGTACCACAGGTTGGTATAATGAAATGTTAAAAGTAAAATCACTATGTGACGAAAACAAGGCATCCTTCTTCTTTTCCCCAAACTTCAGTATAGGGATGAACATATTTCTCCAGGCCAATAAACAAATTGCAAAATTAACTGCTGCTGCAAATGTTTATAAAGCTGGCATGGAAGAAACTCATCATATACATAAACTGGATTCCCCCAGCGGAACTGCAATAAAAATTGCCAACGATATTATTGATGAATTTTCTTCTTTAGAAGAATGGAAAAACAATACGGAAGTAAAAGAAAACCAACTTCCAATAACTTCTTATAGAAAAGGAGAAGTGATTGGGGATCACTCCGTTAAATACGAATCAGAAGTAGATATTATAGAAATATCTCATCATGCTAAAAGCAGAAGAGGTTTCGCTTTGGGAGCAGTTATGGCAGCCGAATTTATGCTTGGAAAAAAAGGCTTCTTCGGTATGGATGATTTGATGAACGAACTACAAAACAGCACAAAGTAAGAAATTTACTCATTGCGTTTCTTTTTATTTTTTCTCTTAACCATAGTCTTACCTATAGGAGATATTGTATTCACCAGGCCTGATTGCACAGATTTCCAAAGTAAATTCCCAAAGCCTTTATAACTAATTCTTTCAAACTCAATTTTGGCTGTTTTCACCTTTCCTCTTTTCGAGGGATTGGAACTTGGTAAAACCAAATTTGCCAGCCACGATAATGTTTTATCCGTTTCATGCTCGTTCACCTTTGTAACTTCTGCTTCCAGATTATCGTATAGCATTAGTAACTGGCCTTCAGATCTTTTTGGACTAGCTTTAACAGAAAATGTTAAACTTGTCATATCTCCGCTTTTAAACTTTATTCCGGTTGCAGGATATAAGGCTTTATTAAAGGGAACAAGATCACTGGCTCCCAGACCTCCGGAAAAATAAAAAGTATCAACAGAACTATTATATGGCATCATTATCTGCAAGTTCATAGCAGCTATGCCATTTAATTTTGCATTTACATCTATCCACAGTTTTTTATCAGATGAAATACTATCATCAATTGATGTAACACCTTGAATATCTGCATTAAGCTCTGTCATATCTACAAAAACTGCCAAACTCGATTTGGGTGATAATTCGGAATAACTGAAATATCCGTTCTTGATAAATATCTTGTCAATATTTATATCCTGATCAAGTTGTTTTAGGCTTTGCTGTGGAAATAAAGGCTCTCTATCATAGTCTGGTGGATTATTTTTATCTTTAAATATCTTAATCTTTGGAGACTCAAAAACTAGTTCATCTACATCAAAAAGACCCTCATTTAAATATTTTCCTAACTTAATCCCTACCATTTCCAAAGCCTCTGCTTCAATATCATAAACCTCTTTATCGAACTTATAAGATGCAGCCAACTTTCTCATTTCAATTTTAGGCTTATAGGTAAAATCTCTTAGTTCGATGCTGCTATCAGAGTTCGTATACAAAAAACTACTAAAAGAAATTAGATATTTCTCATTCCTCAGATCAAGACTCTGATTCGACATTTTGAGTTTCAGATTCTTTGTATTGAATTTGGAATATTCGTCACCAGCATTTTTTTGCGCCACTTCTATACCTTCTATATCAAGATGCTCACTTTTATATTTAAGAACAGTATCATTCTTATCTATGTTTATAATATTCAATCTAAAATTATTAAGATCAATCCCCCCTAACTTACCGTTTTTAAGAAGTGGCAAATTAACTGAATCAGTAACAGTTAGATTATTTTCTGATTCGATTTTAGGATCCTTAATATAATGCTTTGTTTGCCGAATGAGGAAATTAACATCCTTAATTAATATTTTATTAATTTGTAATTCCTGATTTAACAACATTTTAAAAATACTATATCCACTTACTCTGATATATGAAATAAAATATTCTTTCTGTGAAGGTTTATAAAATTTTCCACTATTAAACAAAGCTATTGAGTTGGAATCAGGTCTAATTTCAATATCCTTAAATATTAAAGTCGAAGAAAAAACATTAATCTTTAACTTTCCAATACTAATAAATACTCCTGAGTTTTTTTTAATGTTATCTAATTGACTGTCAAGTGTTTTTGTTGCAATTGAGGATAGTATAAAGTTCAAACTTAGTCCTAGTATTACTATGGCTATTACAGTTATTGAAAGAAAAATTAATAAGCGTTTTTTAAATGATGACATTAATTTTTTCTGTAAATATAACAGAAAAATTACTTCACTTATTTAATTTATAAGAATACCAGTCAATTACACAACTGCTTTCCTCCAGTTTCCGTATCTGAGATATAAAAACGACATCAAACTCATAAGAGTACCATAAACAATTTCTGATGTCCAGGCTATGCTTACATCTACTTTGAAAACATTAATTAACACATAGGTATAGGTAAGGTATAAACTAAGTACCACAACTTCAAGTCCGAATGAAACATCCGTTCTACCGGTTCCGGAAATACCATTAAACAGCACAAAACCAATTGAGAGCATTAATGCACCCAGACTCACTATCTTTAAAACAGGGATTCCAAGATTTATTAATTCCCTGTCGTTGGTATAAACCTCCATAATAATATCCGGGAATAATATGCCCAATCCAACTATTATCAATACACCTCCCAAGCAAAGTATTACAATCTTCCCTATTAAGGTCATAACCAAATCCTGACGTTTTAATCCCAGCAAATAACTCACCAGAGTATTTGTAGCTGTGGCGAATCCCCATACAGGTATCATAAGTATTACATAAACACTCCTGATAATATTTGAAACTGCAAGAGCCATCTCCCCTAGTTTCTCGATAAACAAGAAGAAAACAAACCACACTGAAAGGGAAATGAATTGCTGCATCATTATTGGTATAGATAATTTCAGTATTCTTAGCAGTTTTTGAGTATTTGGCTTACGAAATTTAAAGAGTGAATAATCCGAATACCTTACTGTTACCTGAGTATAAATAATAAAAAACAGCAAAGCAGAAACCTCAGCTATTACGGAAGCAAGAGCAGCTCCGGCTACACCCATTTCAGGAAAACCAAATTCTCCGAAAATTAAAATATAATCCAGAACAATATTAGTTATTGCCATTACCACAGTGGTATAGGTTATTACCTTTGTTTTTGTAAGACCTACATAAAAAGCGCGGAAAACCATATTTCCAAAAGCAAAGAAAATCCCTACGGCCCTTATCTTCATATAAACTGTAGTCTCTTGAAAAATAGCTTTTGAATTTATGGAGTACTCAAGAATATCTAGTGAAATATAACGTAGAAGCAAATAGGCCAACACAGCAAGGAATCCCAGAAAATAAACAGAATGATCGATAACCGAGCCTACTTCTTTTAATTTATTTTCGCCAAACCTCCTTGCAATAATAATTTGGGCGCCGGTACTAAAACCAAGTCCAAGCATTATTACAGCCAAATAGAATAATCCTCCCAGAGCACTTGCCCCCAAAGCAATTTCACCAACTCGGCCAAGGAAAGCAGTGTCGGTAAAATTAATCAGGTTCTGAGCAATACTCCCCAAAATAATGGGGTAGGCAATTTGCCATATTCTGCTGTATTTAATGTTGACTTCCTGCATGAAGCGGCAAATTTAGGAAAAAGGCTTTATAAAGTGACTAAAGTTAGAAGTGCGCTAAAGTTATAAGTGCCTAAAGTTACAAGTGACTAAAGTTCATAGAGTGCCTGGAGTTCATAGAGTTCATAGAGTTAAAAGTGCCTAAAGTTACAAGTGCCGAGAGTTAAAAGTGCCTAAAGTTAAAAGTTATAACCAAAACGAACCTGCCTTCATTTCATTTACGCTTGCGCCAAAGCTTCAGCGTAGGAGCACGGCAGGCAAGCCTGCGACATGGAACTTGCAACATGCAACATTTTAAAAGAGTTCATAGAGTTATAAGTGCGCTAAAGTGCCTAAAGTTCATAGAGTTCATAGAGTTCATAGAGTGCCTGGAGTTAAAAGTGAAAAACGAAAAACTAAAAATTGGGGTTTATAATCACTTAATGTATTTTTAAATTACACGATTTTTCACCAATTAACCAATTAACCAATTAACCAATTAACCAAAGCTATGAACTTGCCTGCCGGAATTTAATGGAGGCACGGTTATGAATGAACCTTTAACGACTAACGATTAACGACTAACAACTAACGACTAACGATTCACCATTCACCAATTAACCAAAGTTATGAAATTGCCTGCCTGAATTTAATGGAGGCACGGTTATGAATGAACCTTTAACGACTAACGACTAACGACTAACGACTAACGATTCACCATTAACCATTAACCATTTCACCATTCACCATTTCACCAAATATCCAATTATCCAATTTTTCATTATCAATTTTCAATTGTCCATTATCAATTATTCATTTTCATTATCAATTTTCAATTGTCCATTAGTTAAATCAATACTTTTGCAATAATATTCTTAATAAATATGCAGAAGAAATACATAAACTTATCGCTTAAGTTTAAACTGTTTTATCCGGTGTTAATTGCACTTACTGTTGCAATTACAGTTTTTGCAATTTTAATAATCGGTGTTTCACGTAATTCCATATACAAAGTGGCAGAAAACGATATGCAATTACAGGTAAAAACCATTAAAAAAATGTTTGAGCGTGAACGACAACTAAAATTGGAAAAAGTTAAAACCGATTTGAAAGTAGCACATCATTTATTTTATGATAAGAAATTTGAAATTTCCGATACTAAGAATGAAATAATAGCCACTAACCAATTTTCACAATACAAGCATAAAACAGAAGTAAAGAGTTTTTTGCATGATGGAAAACAAATTTATCTTTCAGAAGACTTTCCAAATCAATGTTTTAAAATATTCGGAGGCACAACAACAATATTTCAAAAAATTGATAGTGGTTTTTTAAGAATTTCAACCAATGTTCTCAATGATGAGGGTAGTGTAGCTGTGGGAACTTTTATTCCTAATTCGTCGATAGTAGCCATGACAATTAATAAAAACGAAACCTATTATGGAAGAGCTTTTGTTGTAAACGATTGGTATATCACCGCTTACGAGCCTATAATTTATAAAGATGAATTGGTAGGTGCATTGTATGTGGGGGGGAAGGAAAAAGATATTGAGAAACTTGAAAAACTTCTGGAGTCGCTTAAACTTGCAAAAACAGGTTTTCCTTTTGTTTTCGACTCAGAGTTTAATTTAATAATGCAACCAAAGGAAAATATCAACTTAATAAAAGATACTACTTTAATTAAAACTCTGGCAGAACAAAAGCAATTTAAAGGGATATTTTTCAGTGAAGAAAATAATACTGAATACATAATTGCTTCTGATTATTATGAAGATTTCGAAATATATATTGCTACTGTTGTGCCCAGCAAAGAATTGACTCACACATCTGTTAAAACAATAATAATCAACACTATAATAATAGGACTAATCCTTCTGGCTTTAGTAACCATATTAATACTTTCCACTACTTCCAGAAGAGTTTATCGCTTACTAAATGCCATTAAACTCAGCAATGTAAAATTAAAATCCACCAAAGAAGCATTGAAACAAAGCGAAGAGAACTTCGAAACTATTTTTCAAAGTAGTAGCGATGAGATTTTTGTTTCCGATATGCAAGCAAATATTATTGAAGCAAATAATCAGGCTACAGAATTATTGGGTTATACACATGAAGAACTTTTGCAAATGAACTTTCTTGATTTGATGCCTTTAAAGCAAGCCGAACAATTCCTGTTAAACAGGAAAACCATCCTTACTAATGGTTCTCATATGTTTGATTCGGAGTATATTACAATTGCCGGAGAAATAGTTCCCGTGGAAATTAATTCGAGAGTTATTGAGTTTAATGGTGAAAGAGTGATTTTAAGTATTTCACGAAATCTTCTTAAGCGCAAAGAGATGGAAAGAAAGGTGCTTAGTGCCGTAATTCAAACCGAAGAAAAGGAAAGAGAAAGGTTTTCCAAAGATATGCATGATGGTATCGGCCCTCTCCTTTCAACTGTTAAACTTTATGTTAACGAATTGGGGACTTCGGAGATAGGTGAAACTGAAAAAGTAGAATTTGTAAATCAGGTTAATAAAATGCTGGACGATGCTGTTGCCAGTATTCGGGAAATTTCAAACAACTTAATGCCCAGGGCTATACATGAGTATGGAATAATTAAAGCCCTTGATGCTTTTTGTAAAAAGGTAAATCAAACCGGTAAGATTCATGTTGAATTCGATTCAGTAGGCATTGAATCAACTCTTGACAAAAACGTGCAACTTATTCTTTTTAGGGTAATTAGCGAACTCCTTACAAATACTATAAAACATGCAAGGGCTAAAAATGCTCATATTAAACTCCATAAATCCGACGATAATATCTCATTAATTTTCACCGACGATGGAATTGGATTCAATAGCCAGGAGGTTATGGAAAATAAAAATACCGGCATAGGCTTAAAAAGTATTGTCAGTAGAATAAAGTCAATTAACGGAAGTGTTGAGATTATAAGTCAGGAAGGCGAAGGTTTCAAGATTAATATAGAAATTTAAGTTAAATTCTTTGTTAATTTATTAACAGATTCGTTTCTTTTACTATTTTTGCATCCGCAATGGACAGATTAATAAAAATAGTAATAGTCGACGATCACGAAATATTTCGTTCAGGTCTTAAAATGGTTTTAGGTAAACTAAACTATATTAAGATAGTTGGAGAAGCATCCAATGGTCAGGAGTTTTTAGATCTTATGAGAACAACTCCAATCGACATAGTACTAATGGACATAGAAATGCCGATTATGAATGGCATTGATGCAACAGAAATGGCTTTAAAGGAGAAACCTGAACTAAAAATCATTTCTCTAACCATGTTTACCGAAGACGACTATATCCAAAGCATGATGGATGCAGGTGTTAAAGGTTTTCTGGTAAAAAATATAAACAAAGATACACTCGACAAAGCTATTAGTACCGTTGCTGCCGGTGGCAGTTATTATTCAGAAGAATTATTTAATTTCTTCACAAGAAAGATCAATCCCTCAGAAGAGAAAAAGCATTGCCCTGAAGTCCAGTTCACAGCAAGAGAAAAAGAAATTCTACAACTACTTTCCGAAGGCCTTAGCAATAAAGAAATTGCTGATGTTCTGTATATAAGCGAACGTACCGTTGTGGGACACAAATCCAATATGCTGGCCAAAACAGGTTGCAAATCCGCCATCAGCCTTCTGGCTTATGCCTTGCGTAATAAACTTATTATCATTTAATTGGTTATTGGTTATTGGTCATTGGTCATTGGTTGGTCATTGGTCATTGATCATTGGTCATTGGTTATTGGTCATTGGTTATTGGTCATTGGTTATTGGTTATTGGTCATTGGTGACTAGTGACTAACGACTAACGACTAACGACTAACTACTAACGACTAACGACTAACGACTAACGACTGATAACCGATCATTGTTTTGTCAATTAAAACTTATCTATTCACTTTTCAGTTTTTGTTATTTATCTCATCACTCAAAATTGATAACTATTATCGAATTGCGTAAAAGTACTGGTTCAACCTAAAAATAAAAGGTAATTATACGCAAGCAGAAAGGTAGATTGCTACCTAGGCCATTTTTCAAAGTCAAAATACTTTTACATCATAAAAAATTAAAACTAAGAAAAATGGAAAATGATAAAAAAATTGTAATTGTTGATGACGATATCGACATTATAAACGTTGTAGAATCAGTACTAACTGCAAGAGGCTATACAGTTTTATCAGCCAACGACAAACAAGAAGGTATTGCACTAATTAAAAAGGAAAAACCGGATTTAGCAATACTCGATGTGATGATGACAACCCAATTTGAGGGATTCGAATTGGCAAAGGAAATTGTTAATGACGATGTTTTAAAAGACATGCCCATTATCATACAGACTTCCATAGATGTATTAACAACTACCAAAGCAAGCGTTCAGGCGATGGCTCGTGAGTTCCGTCAAAAACCGGAATTTTCTGATTTGAGAGTAATACTGGTAAAAGACCTGGTAACTGGAAATGCAGGAGTTGATTATCTCAATGAAGAAAATGAAAACGTTTGGTTTCCCGTAAGTGCTTTCGTAAGAAAACCTGTTGATGCAAACATTCTTATTCCCGAAATCAAGAGACTTCTAAACAATTAACAAAACATCCATATTATGGGAAAACTCAAGGAAATATTCAATGATTATGTCGATTCAAGTCGCGATAGTTTAATACCTATTTTACAGGATATTCAAAACCAGGAAGGCTATTTATCAAAAGAATCGATAATTGAGGTAGGCTCTCATCTGAATATGCCATCCAGCAAGATATTTGGTGTAGCAACATTTTACAACCAATTTAAATTTCAGCCAAATGGCAAATATCATATTCAGGTATGCAGAGGCACTGCTTGCCATGTATTGGGTTCAGCAACAGTATTACAAGAATTGGAAAAACAACTGAAGATTAAAGCGGGACAAACTACTCGTGATCAATTGTTTAGCCTCGAAATTGTAGCTTGCATAGGAGCATGTGGACTAGCGCCTGTAATATCTGTAAATGGTGAGTTTCATGCCAATGTAGATTCTGCAAAACTGAAAACAATTCTTGAAACCTACGAAAATATGGAGGAAGTTGAATAATGATAAATAGTTATATAAATAATAGTCTGAACTCCTTTTACAATAACCCTGATAGTGGAAAAATTATTGAAGGAGAAGAATATAAATTAGTTAGCAGACAAACAGTTGAAAAACCTGTAATCTATATCGGAGCAGGAACATGCGGACTAGGTGCCGGTGCAGCAAAAACTATTTCTTCTGTTAAATCCTATATGGATAGTCGAAATATCGACACTGAAATAGTTGAAGTTGGATGTATAGGGCTTTGTGCTGCAGAACCTATAGTTGATATTCAACTACCTGGTTTTAACAGAATTGCTTTTGGAAATATTACAGAAGAAAAGGTAGAATCCTTGATGGATAGCATCATGAAAATGGAGTTACCTTCAGGAATAGATACCCTTTATCAACTACCCATAAAGGATGCAAGAAATTGGGATTTGGTTTCAAATTTCTCCGATTACCCTTATTTTAAGAATCAAAAGCGTTTGGTGCTTAAAAACTGCGGCATCTTAAATCCTGTTAGCATAGGCGAGTATATTGCTCAGGGTGGATATTCATCATATCTAAGCACTTTAAAAACCAATTCCTCAATGGAGGTTTGTAATATGGTTGAAGAAAGTGGTTTACGTGGCCGTGGTGGCGGTGGTTTCAAAACCGGAACCAAGTGGAAATTTGCACATAATACCGACGCTGATCAAAAGTATTTGATTTGCAATGCCGACGAAGGTGATCCTGGTGCATTTATGGACAGAGCAGTTATAGAAGGTGATCCACACAGATTACTGGAAGGAATGATGATTGCAGCTTTTGCCATTGGAGCCAGCAAATCCTATGTTTATATACGCGCTGAATATCCACTGGCAATAAAAAGATTGAGAATAGCCATCGAGCAGGCTAAAGTATACGGGCTGCTTGGTGAAAATATTTTTGGCAGTGGTATCGATTTCGAAATTAAAGTAAAAGTAGGTGCCGGAGCCTTTGTATGTGGCGAAGAAACGGCATTGATAAACAGTATTGAAGGTAAAAGAGGAATGCCAAAACCTCGTCCTCCATTCCCAGCAGTAAAAGGACTTTTTAATAAACCTACCATCATCAATAATGTAGAAACTCTTTCCTGTTTACCTTATATTATTCCAAATGGAATTGAGGATTTCAAATCCATCGGAACAGAAAAAAGTAAGGGAACAAAAGTTTTTGCCCTTTCCGGAAAGGTTAAACTTACCGGTCTTGTGGAAGTACCCATGGGAACAACAATTCGGGAAGTGATTTTTGATATTGCCGGAGGAGTTCCCAACAATAAAAAGTTCAAATCTGTTCAAATCGGAGGTCCTTCAGGAGGATGTATTACTGAAGAAAACCTTGATATTGAAGTAGATTATGATTCGCTCCTGAGTATAGGTGCCATGATGGGATCGGGTGGTCTTGTTGTAATGGATGAAGATACCTGTATGGTAGATGTTGCGAAATTTTTCATGGATTTCATTCAGAGGGAAAGTTGTGGGAAATGTATTCCCTGCAGAGAAGGTACAAGCAGAATGCTGGAAATACTCGAAAATATAACTCATAAACCTGCTACCTATTCCAAAAATGAAGCTCTGGAAAGATTTAGAGGAGTTACTCAACTTGAGAAGTTAGGAAAGGTAATTAAAGAAACATCGCTCTGCGGATTGGGACAGTCGGCACCTAACCCAGTTTTAAGTACCATAAAATGGTTCAGAGACGAATATGAAGAACATATTTTCGACAGAAAATGCCGGGCTAATGTATGTACCGAATTAAGAACATTTACAATTGATGTTGATAAATGTACAGGTTGCACTGTTTGCGCTAAAAAATGCCCCACAGATGCAATTATTGGCAGCAGGAAATCTCCTCATTTTATTGTAGAGGATAAATGTATCAGTTGTGGTACCTGTCACGACGTTTGTAAGTTCGACTCAATTGTAATTTCATAATTATAAAAATATGGATTTCACTATAAATATAAATAATAACGACTGCAAGGCAAGCACCGGAGATACTATACTTGAAGTAATTAACAGATCCGGCCTTAAAGTTCCAACTCTTTGTCATTTAAAAAATTCGATGCCCACAGGCGCATGCCGTATGTGTGTTGTTGAAGATGTGGATAGTGGTAAATTAATAACTTCATGTTCGTTTCCTGCAAATCCTGGTATGAATATAAAAACTCATAGCCAGAGAGTTGTTGAAGCAAGGAAAACTATTATCGAACTATTGCTCTCCAACCATCCTGACGACTGCCTCTATTGTGTTAGAAATAAAAATTGTGAACTTCAGGATCTGTCTGAAGAACATCATGTTAGAGAGCGTCGAATTAGGGGAAATAAAAATCATGAGAACATGGATCTTTCCAGTGCTTCCATAGTTCGTGACCCAGAAAAATGTATTCTCTGCGGACGCTGTGTTACAACTTGTGAAGACGTAATGGGTGTTGCTTGCATCGACTTTATTAACAGAGGAAATAAGGCTGTAATCGGCACTAGCTTTAATGAAGGTCTTAACACCTCCAGTTGTATTAATTGCGGACAATGTATTATGGTTTGTCCCACAGGTGCTTTAACGGAAAAAAATCACTTTGCAGAAATACAGCAAGCTATAGAAGATCAAAAAAAACGGGTTATTGTTCAGTATGCTCCTTCAATTAGTGTTTCTATGGCTGAAGAATTGGGCATGGAAGCAGGCAAAGATATAAATGGTATACTCAATGCTGCGCTTCGAAAAGTTGGATTCGACAATATTTTTGACTCTTCATTTTCAGCCGACCTGACAATTATTGAAGAATCTGCCGAATTGATAAACAGAATTCAAAAGGGAGAAACTCTTCCTATGATTACAAGTTGTTGTCCGGGTTGGGTTAAATATGCTGAAGAATTTTATCCGGAATTAATTCCTAACCTATCTTCCTGCAAGTCGCCACAACAAATGCTGGGCGCCATAATGAAATCATATTTTGCAGAAAAAGAAGGCCTTTCACCGGAAGAAATTTATTCTGTATCCATCATGCCTTGTACAGCAAAGAAATTTGAAGCACAGCGGGAGGAAATGACTCAAGCAGGCATTTCTGATGTAGATGCAGTTCTCACTACCAGAGAGTTAACAAAGTTCTTAAAACTTTATGGTGTTGATATGTTTAATATTAGTCCTGAACTTACCGACTCCCCAATGGGTTTTAGAAGTACGGCAGGAAAACTATTCGGCGCCTCGGGTGGAGTAATGGAGGCAGCCATAAGAACAGCACATTTTAAAATCACCGGAAAAGAATTGGTAAACTTCCAAATTCCTCAAATAAGAGGCTTACAAAATCGTAAAGAAGCAAAAATTAAAATTGGTGATCTTGAATTAGGTGTAGCAGTAGTAAACGGAATGGCAAACGCCAAAGAACTACTGGAAGAAATTAAAAATGGCAGAAATGATATACATTTTGTTGAAGTAATGGCCTGCCCCGGTGGATGTATAGGAGGCGGCGGTCAGCACATTGGCACAAGTGAAGAAGAATTGAAAATGAGAATGAAAACTCTCTATTCAATTGATGAAAATGAAACTTTAAAAGTATCGCATAAAAATCCGGAAATCATTGAACTATACAATGAATTTCTGAAAGAACCACTCGGTCATAAAAGTCATGAACTATTGCATACTACATACAATAAAAGAGAAGTATTAAAATAATGAGTTTGAAGAAGAGGGCATTGTGGTTAATGAATTACTAATTGAAAATAGTATTACCCTCTTCTTCCCATCTCATTTTACAATAATAATATGAAAGTAAAAGACACAGACAAAGTATTGGTTTACACTGTAAAAGACCGTTGCCGTGTATGCTACACCTGTGTCAGAGAATGTCCGGTGAAAGCCATCAGGATAATAAATGGTCAGGCAGAAGTAATGTCAGAACGTTGTATCGCCTGTGGTAACTGCGTTAATATTTGTAGTCAGGGGGCAAAAACCTTTAACAAACAAGTTGAAGAAGTTCAGCACTTACTTGAAAGTGATGAGTTTGTAATTGCTGCATTAGCTCCCAGTTTTCCTGCTGAATTCACCGATATAGAAGATCCAACCGAATTTGTGGGAATGCTTAAAAAACTTGGTTTCAAAAGAGTTGTGGAAGTTTCT
>JBFFLX010000022.1:0-31939 GCA_041554435.1 Bacteroidales bacterium | reverse complement strand
TTTAATTTATTTATCTGCCTATTCTGGCTAAAACACTACTCTTAAAACGTAGAGTGTATGTTTTATAAATAAGCGTTTAATTACATTCCACTCAAGTCTCACGACTCAAACTCAAAACTGTTATTTCTCACACTCAAAACTGTTAATGTACCCAAGATAGGACTCGAACTTACACGACCATAAGGTCACTGCACCCTGAATGCAGCGCGTCTACCTCCCGATAATTATCGGGACCGCCACTTGGGCTAAGGGAGTTTATAGTGTGAGTCTTGAGTTTTGAGATTCTAAATATTGTGGATAGGTTAAAAATGTAAAAACTCCAGTCTCGAGACTCACACTCAAAACTGTAATTGTGCCCAGAACAAGAATCGAACTTGCACCTCCTAACGGAGACATGGCCCTCAACCATGCGCGTCTACCATTTCCGCCACCTGGGCTAAGCGGCTGCAAAAATAGCATATATTTCTATATTTCATACTTATATTCTTGAAAATATTGATCTATCAACTTTGCCTTTCATAATCTTGCTATTATTACTAAACGATTAATTTTTATGCTATAATCTCTCCTTATCCGGATAAATTTTTAATTTTACTTAAAAAATAAAATATGTTCTCAGAGAAAGATTTAAAACAGATTAAAAATAAGGGATTAGAGATTAAAGATGTTGAACATCAGATAGATAATTTTAAAAAAGGCTTTCCTTACATAAAACTAATTGCTGCTGCTACACCTGAAAATGGAATAGAATGTTTTGATGAAAAGGAAATTGAGAGTCTGGTAAACTATTTCGATGAAAACTTTACTGATTACGACCTCATAAAATTTGTGCCTGCTTCAGGAGCAGCAAGCCGAATGTTTAAACATCTGTTAGAATTTATGACCTCCTTTAAAGGAAGTCAGAATGAGATAGCAGCCATGGAAACCGACAAGGGTTTCAACTCTGTTTATAATTTCTTCCATAGCATTAAAGATTTTGCATTTTACGATCAACTAAAGGATATACTTAAGAAAAATAATCTGGATTTGGATACATTATTGGAAAAGCGTGATTATAAAACCATACTCGAGTATTTCCTAACCGAAAAGGGCTTGAATTATGCCAGTCTGCCAAAGGGATTATTACAATTTCATTTTTATGAGGATGGCTCACGAATGTCAGTTGAAGAACATCTGGTGGAAGCCGCAGTTTATTCAACAAATTCTGATAAAATATCTTCTATCCACCTTACAGTTTCCCCTGATCATGAATCTAAATTTAAAGAGGCAATAAGTGAGAAAAAAGCAAAGTTTGAACAGCAGTTTGGAGTGAATTATAATATAGTTTTTTCACAACAAAGTCCTGAAACTGACATAATTGCTGTTGATTTAAACAATGAGCCTTTCCGTAAAGAAGACGGGGAATTGCTCTTCCGACCAGGCGGCCATGGCGCCTTGATAGAGAATCTGAATAAACTTGATGAAGAAATAGTATTTATAAAAAATATCGACAATATTGTCCCCGACCGTTTACGGGAAACTACCTATAGTTATAAAAAGGCAATTGGTGGTCTACTTATGAAACTTCAGGAAAAATGTTTCGATTATCTCGACTTGCTTGATAGTGGTAATGTGGAAGATGAGGAAATGAAACAAATTGAAGAATTCGCCAAAAATGACTTGTTTATCAATATTCCTGATGCTTATGAAGGTTTCGAAAAAATGGAGCGTATCGATTTCCTTTTCAATAAGTTAAATCGTCCCATGAGAATTTGTGGAATGGTTAAAAATGAAGGTGAACCAGGTGGTGGGCCGTTTTGGGTTGAAAATTCAAAGGGAGAAGTTTCACTTCAGATAGTGGAATCTTCACAAATGAACCTGAAAGATGAAAAACAAAAGGAAATTGTTTCCAATGCAACACATTTTAATCCTGTTGACCTGGTATGTAGCTTAAGAGACTATAATGGCAATAAATTCGATTTGAAGAAATTTGTAGATGAAGAAACCGGATTTATATCCACCAAATCGCAGGGCGGAAAAGATTTAAAAGCACAGGAATTACCTGGATTATGGAATGGTGCCATGGCCGATTGGATAAGCGTTTTTGTTGAAACTCCAATAATTACTTTTAATCCTGTTAAAACAGTTAATGATTTATTAAGACCTCAACATCAACCGAAATAATTTAAAAAAACGATATTAAATTAAAAACCCGGCTTTCCAATGAATGTCGGGTTTTTTAATGCAACACCCTGAAATTTATAGATTTATAATTCCCCATTTCATCAACTACAGTTAATATATGCTTACCCAAATCTGGAACAAAATCCAGTTGATGGTTTCTATTTGTAATTCCTATGAGTTGATTATCAAGATGCCAGTAAACAACGGCATTTTTATTATGATGACTTATTTCGAAAACCACTTCTCTTCTGATATTGTTTTCATCAATAACAAGGTAAACACTTGAATTATCGGTAGGATAAATAAAGTCCATTACTCCTGCCCCATCTGCGTCAGAACAGCCTTCTTTAAACGGAGGCAGAGGTTTATAGGAAGGATGTTTTTTTACATAATAATGTTCCTGAACCGGTGGGAGCACAAACCAATTAACGGCTTTCATTTCAGATATTTGAGCGCATTTTTGAGTCAGCCGGTATTCCGATTCCTTATCCGTAAAGATATGTTTATGATAACTGCAAACATTAACAGGCTTTATCTGGAAACCTATTGTAATTGTATCAATATCAGGACAATATTTAGATGCCGGATTACCACTTTGCCTGCAAACTTCAACTTCTTTAAGTTCATCGTAGGGAGGATAAAATTTTTCGTTAAGAGTCAGACTGCTAAAAATATCGAACATTATTGGTGCAGCGGTTCTGGTTCCACTAAGTCCGTTTCTTCCCAGCCCACTGGCATTTCCGGCCCACACACCTACCACATAGTCGGCAGTGGAACCTATTGCCCAGGCATCTTTAAAACCATGACTTGTCCCCGTTTTCCAGGCAATTTTTGAAGATGAAACAAAGTTCTCCCATCCTGCTTCCGATTCAGGACGAGTAACTTTTTTCAATGCCTCATAAGTCAGCCAAATTGAAGAAGCATGAAGAACTTTATTATCAGAATAAGCATTATTTTCTTCTGATTTACTCATGATATAATTCAATGGTTTATAAGGGTTTTCAGGATATTTACCATAATTTTTATCGTAATTAACAACAATTTGTGCCATTGCGGCATAGGCACCCACAAGTTCAAATAAAGAAGCCTCTCCCCCACCAAGTATTAAACTCAAACCATAGAAATCGGCACTTCTGTTAAAACTTGTAAATCCCAATTTATGGAGTAATTGTAAAAACCTGCCAACACCATATTGCTGAAGCATATAAACAGCAGGCACATTTAAAGACCTGGAAAGGGCTGCAGATGCAGGAACCGCACCATCAAATTCATTTGTATAGTTTTGCGGATAGTAATTATCGAAATAACTTGGAATATCTCTCACCAAACTGTTGGGTAAAATTTCTCCACCTTCCAGCATGGCTGCATATAAAAATGGTTTCATTATACTTCCCGTACTTCTTTCGGCCAGTACCATATCATTAAATGAATCCTTTATCTCCAAATTTGCCGACACAAAATTTCCGGCATATGCCAGAATCTGCTTAGTCTTGGTATCAACAATAAGTGCTGCAGCATTTTCCACACCAAAATCATTTAACTCATAAGCATGTTGATACATTATGGAATTAAGCAATCTCTGTTTATCAATATCAATGGTAGAATATGTTATTTTACCCTGATAATTTTTATTCACAAACTCAAAAAAATGAGGTGCAATCATCTCCATGGGAGCAACTTTTTCCGGAATAGCCTCTAAAAGAGCAAGTTTATATTCGGTACTATCAATGATATTCTCATTAAACAGATCTTTTAAAAGCGAATTTCTTTTTTCTTTTAGAGTTTTCCGGTTTCTGCCGGGATGTATTAAGGCCGGAGCATTGGGCAATACCGCAAGAGTAGCTGATTCGGCCCAACTTAAATCCTTAGCGGGTCTTTTAAAATACCTCCAGCTGGCAGCATTAAGTCCCACCACATTTCCGCCGAAAGGCGCATTAGCACTATATAAACTTAAAATTTCCCTCTTCGAATGTGTAAGTTCCAGACCAACAGCCATTATGCTTTCAATAACTTTTTCAAAATATGTCCTGGCTTTTCCCTTGCGGGAGATGCGTATCAATTGCATGCTGATGGTGCTGCCCCCTCTAACAATTTTACCTGCCTCCATATTATCTTTAAAAGCATTGAAAATTGAAATGATATTTATTCCGGGATGATAATAAAAGTACTTGTCCTCGTAACTCAGAATAGCCTTTTCGAATTTATGAGGAAGAATGCTGTCGCCTTCAAAACGCCATTGTTCATCCGGAGCAACTTTGGCTCCAAGCAGTCTTCCGTTTCTGTCGAAAACAACAGTGCTATAAACATCATTAAACAAAGGCCGGGGAAGAATGATTATTCCCGTAAGCATAATAATAACTACTGCTAAAAGCAGAGAAATTATTATCCTGATAATTATTTTTTTCGGCTTCGACACTATTGATATTCAATAAGTTAATATACTTTTATCCATCCACCACCTTTAACTGCCTTAATATCATTATTATACATATTACTGCATAAAGTAGAAGGAATAAAATATCTGCCCTTATAGGCAGCATTCAGTAGTACTATAAACTTTTTGGAATCTTTATAACGTAAGTTAAAGAAGAAGTCAACTCTGTCATCACGATAGTCCATATAATCCACATCGCTGGATTTAAGTTCTGAACCAATGTCAAACATTCGGGTATTTATAATTTCCCATCCTGAAGGAAATATCTGGCTTAAAGCCATATTATCTAAATAACTGAAACTGCTATTGTTATTTACTTCGACCTCTGCATAAAAGTCGGTTCCCTGTTTTAAAGAGTCGGCATTTATAACTTTTCCGTTCATATCTTTATAAACAACACTCATTTTTAAATTCGACTCCTCTTCATGCATTTTTCCGAGTTTACGAATACCAGAAGTAGTAAAACATAAATATATTTCCTTTTCTCCTGTATTTTCAATGCTTATTTCACCTCCCTTATCTATGCTCAAATCCTCTGAGTATACAGGCTTTTCGGGTAAAATATTATCAGAGCGCTCACCATTCCATTTATATTTGAAAGAATAAGGAATATTCTCATCCGCATCACCATAGAAATTACTTAGTGAAACCAAAGCAAATGCAGTTGATTGAGTGCTATACCACGCATTAGTTGCCAACGATTCGGTTATACTTTTAACCAGCGGCAATGCTTTTTCTTTGTCGATATAAGTTAAAGCATCAACAATCATTGCTTTGTCTCTGATTGCCGAGCCATAATTATATCGCCAATAAGAATAATGTGGTGCTGTAAAATCCACATCTTCAATTAATTTGAGAGCAATATCTTTTTGACCTGCCAAAGCATAAGCTGCTGCCAACTCATAAATAGCAGCCGGATTTTTACCTTTCAGTTCTTTAAGTCTGTTCATATCGCCCATATTAGGTTTTCCTGCTAAAGCAAGAGTAAATAAGCGGTATGCCTGTTCCAAATCGTTCATCAGAACTTCATTATTTTTATATACAGGTCTCCAGTTTTTGGAAACTTGTGTTTGATAATTTTTCCAGTTATCAAGCACTATATGCGAAACCAGATAAGACTTTTCTTGCGCTAAGAGAAGGAAATGTCCGGCATAGGAAGAGCCCCAATCGGAAGTAATATTATCTCCCGGCCAATAGGAAAATCCCCCTTTGGAAATTTGCATTCTGGATATTTTACTTATGGCAAAGTTTATATTGTAGTTTATCTTCTTCAACTTATCATCACTCAACTTAGTTAACTGACTGAGAAACAGTTGAGGGAATGCAGAAGATGTTGTTTGCTCTATACATCCATAAGGATAGCGAATTAAATAATTCAACCTTCTGTCGAGATTTATCTGTGGCATTTTGGCAATATTCATATTGAACTGATATGTTCCCTCCTGCCCTTTAAATTCAGGTTTAAACTTCTTGGTTTCATTAGGTTTTACAATCAAATAATTTACATCATAAACTCTGGGATTAGGATTACGAATCTGGACTTCAGTTTCATAAAATGCAGTTTCATTTCCTGAACTTACTTCAAACCTGAGTTTTCCAATACCATTTAAATCAACAACATCTATATCAAAACTGAGGTCAATTTCACCCTGCTTTTTAATACTGATATTTTTACTGGTTTTTTTGCAGGAGAACATTTCATTTGGAATCACCTTTACATTTACATCCTTAATATTTTCATCCATTACGAATAATGAAACAGGGACTTTTAGTAGTTCTCCCGGAGCAAGGACTCTTGGCAAAGTAGACAATACCATCAATGGTTGTTTTACACTTACTGTTTTATCTGTATGTCCGTAAGCACCATCATTTCCGGCCACAAGCATCACACGTACTGAACCTATGTAATTCTGCATCTGTAATTTATGAGTGGCTGTTTTTCCTTTTTCAAGAGTAAACGGTCCAATAAAACTAACCACAGGCTTAAACCTGTTTGCCTTTTTCTTCTCAGGAGAATTATCATCTATATCATCGCTACCTCCTATGGAAAAACTATTTTTTATTTTACCCTTATAGGCCGACATAACATAATCGTAAATGTCCCATGTTTCCACAAACAGAGCCTCTTTGGAATAAAAACTACTGTGAGGATCGGGAGTTTTGAAATGCGTTAAATCCAGTAAACCTTCATCAACAACAGCAATAGTATAGGTCATTTTTCTATTATTTTTTTCACTGACCTCAATTTTATATTCTGTGTTGGGCCGGATTGATTCAGCCATTTTTATTTCAGGTTTCAGGATAGTTGTTTCATCATATACCAATATGGGAACCAATCCGTAGCGCCTAATGGGTATATCATTTACATTCTCGCCAAAAGGCTGAATAACTGAAACATAAAGATAAATATTTGGTGCCATGTCTTTAGTTGCAACAAACTTTATCAAACTTTCATCAGTATCAGTTTCCTGCCACCAGTACTTTAATATTCTATCATTGCTTTCAAGACTAATAAGCATATTCGAATTGGGAGTTGTGGGCAAACTTACTTTAACAGTGTCGCCCACAGCATACTTCTCCTGATTGGTTGTTAGGTTTACCAGCCCTGCTTCTCCGGCACCTTTTCTGTTTTTACGACTATACCATGATGGCCAGTCCATATAGATTATAGAACCCGTACTATGACCATTGTTGGGATCGTAAACGTTAACATAAAATCTTCCCCATTCGGGATAATCTATCTTGAATTTAAATTCGCCTTCTCCATCTTTTGTGTTTAGGGTAGATTGATAAACTCTATTATTATATTCTTTATTGATATATCTCGATGCATTTCGGCCTCCTGAACCATACCACCAACTCCAACTTATTCTGTAAACCTCTATCATTAAACCATTTACATCAACCCGTCTTCCTTCATCATCTACAGTTGCTACTTTAAAACTATGCTCTTTATCAACTTCCAGATATCTTGAACCATTATCATTTTGTGGTGTTTCTAATCCAATATAAAAGTCGAATGGTGAGTAAACCATATTTGTTTGATCGATGGAAAAATCTCCTCCCTTTTCATAAACTCTGCTAACAAAACTAACCTTAAGTTCACCAGGAGCGCTGCTATATGGAGGAAACTCAATATTAAATTTCTTATCACCTTTAGAATCAACTTCAGAGTTTAACACCTGTAAGTCATCAGGATTAAAATATCTTCCAATATCATCAAAATTATAGTCGGGAAATTCCTCAAAACTTGTTTTCATTGGCCTTACACTGGCATCCACGGTAGTCTTTAGGTTTTCTGCTGTTCCGCCATGTAACCACTTAACCTTCAGTTCAGCTTTATTACTACCTTTTCTGAGAATCTCATCTTTAAAAGTCAGCAAAATTTTCAATCTGTTAGGTTTAAGGTTTTCTATCCTTATCCTTTTTGAAAACTCTGAACCACCATAACGGAATTTTGCCATCCAAACACCAGTTAAATCTTCTGCTGAAGTAATTAGTTTAAAGGCATAGAATCCATTAATATTTTTTGAAATTGTTTGTTCACTTATCAATTTCGATCTGGGGTTAAACAGTTTAACAGATGCGGGATGATTTTCAGGAATTTCTTTATCATCGCTGATAATCATTGTAAGAAACAAAGTATCACCGGGTCGCCACACATCTCTGTCGCCATAAATAAATGCCTTTATACCGTCTTTTAATGCCACACCTCTGGTATCGAAGCGAGAATATGACAGTGAGTTTCCATCAGCAATCTTTAAATACGAATATTCACCATTGCGACTGGCAACAATTAACCACGGATCTTTATCCCTGGGCATTTCAACATAACCATCAACATCGGTTTTCAATTCATAAAGTAATTGTTGCTGATAATCAAACACGCTGATATTTAAGTTATTAATAGGTTTAGTAGTATTTAAATCAGCAGCAAAAATGCTGTAGTTTATATCAGAATTCCCCTTCACGGTTAAACCGATATTGGTAGGAATTACATTCTTTTGTATGAATCGTTGATAATTATAATAAGATACAGAACATGGATTTTCCTTGTCTTCCCAATGAAATCCTTCAGGATAATAATACTCATCATTATAATAATTGCCCGACTGATAATAGGAATATTCATCATCTCTGCTAACCTCAGCATTTTTACAGTCATATATGGCATATTCCTTTTTGAATTTTATCTGTATCCTAAATATTCCTGTTTCTTTGTCTGATATCAGATTATCAAGATCCAGTTCATAGGTTTCCCAACTACCGGTATTTTGATTTTCATTACTTAATAACTCCAGCTGCTCTGAATAAACAATTCTGGAAACTCTATTCAACTGGTAATTACCATCAAGATTATTAACCTGCATAAATTGCTTAATATTATTGGCAAATATTTTATGAACTATAATATCAACTTTAGAGAGGTTAACGGCCTCAAAAGTTAATAACCACTTACTTTTACCGGGCAGAATTACACCATCATCCGCAAACCTTATTTGAGGTTTTATCTGACCGAAATATATATCAACAATCTTGGTTTCTTTGAGATTTACTCCATTTATATTTTTCAATTCTCTATTTATAATCACCTTAGCATCACCACTTTGGTGATTTTTAGGATAAACCAGGACCTTATTTGAAACTATATCAAATTTTAAATTTTCAAGTCCTTCGATGCTAATTATACCATTAAGATCCATGCTTTTATTGATGGCATCAGAAAAACTTATTTCCACATATTGCGATGGACTTTCAACAACTCTAATTCCGCCATATTCAAAATCCCCCTGGGCAGGGACATCTATTATTGCCTCTCCTGAGTCATCAGAATTAATTTTATCGCCATCCCACACTAACCTAACCTCACTTTGCTTGTCATACTTTTTTATACCTGTAACCTTAAATTCCATAGTATTTTCCGACATATAATCAGGATAGTCAATTTCCAATTCCTTATCGTCCTGATAAACTGTCAGAACTGCTTTTGCCTGTAACAGACTAATTCTATCGGAGAATTTTATTTTACCTTCCAGATAATTCAATTGTTTATTATCCTTTTCATAAACCTGTAAATGATTGGTATAAAGATTTATACGTAATGGGACAACACTGAAACCAAAGTTGAAATCACTTTTTTGTCCATTATTAATTTTAAACAACTTAGCTAGGTCAATTTTGGCTGTATAGGTTTGTCCGTTTTCCAACTGTTTATCGGGTCTGAACTCTACAGCTGATTTTCCAAGCCAATATAATTTCCCTTCAATTTCAGGTTTAAAACTGATGAGTTTTTCATTAATAATATCTCCACCATTTTTAATTAACTCTACGTCTTTGGAGAATTCCACACGAATTACATCCTGAGAAGAGACATTCCCAGAAGTAGCAAATATTACTAAAGGGGAATGATCTATAATTACATTTTTCTTTTTGGTTGGTCTTTTATTGTTATCACAGGAAAACAAAAATAAAACTACAAATACGCCAACAACAATATTTGCAATGCGAAATGCTTTTAAGTGGCTCATAATATGATTTTTATATTTAGCAGGTATGTTTTTTAACTTATAATTTTAGGAGTTAATTAAATGTAATAATACGATTAATTTCTATTTATGCAAAAGTGCTGACGGTTAAATTTTATTTTAATTATTAACGAGCCGGAATAAATGGATATTTTCCTAACTTGGTTAAAAAACCTTAATTATCAATCGATAAGGTATTCGCCAATATGCGGAAAGGTAGTAAAATGTTGGTTATTTTGTAAGATGATTTTCTTTTAAGAGAGCGGTGCGCTGCACCTTTTGGGATCTTATTAATATTAGTTCTACAAAGAGGGCGGTGCGCTGCACCTTAAACTTAACAACCAATGAATCGGGCATAAAAAACATCTATAATCCGATAAAATAATCGATAACATTTTAGATAATCAAAAATAAAAGGTGCAGAGCACCGTCCTATTTGTAGCAAGCGTTAGGAAGATTTCTCTGAGGTGCAGAGCACCGTTCTCTCCTTTTCTAAATAAAAATAATTAAAAACAGAATTATTATAAGTTATGAGATATTTCGCATGCTGCTTTAATGCCATGAAAGAATTATGTTCTTTAAGAGAGCGGTGCGCTGCACCTTTTGGTTCCATTTTTAATATCAATTCTACAAAGAGAGCGGTGCTCTGCACCTTAAACTTAACAACCAATGAATCGGGCATAAAAAACATCTATAATCCGATAAAATAATCGATATCATTTTAGGGAATCAAAAATAAAAGGTGCAGAGCACCGTCCTATTTGTAGCAAGCGTAAGGAAGATTTCTCTGAGGTGCAGAGCACCGTTCTCTTAAAATCCTTTAAAAAATAAGATTCTAATTTATAAATTAATTTTAGTATTTAAAATATCTTTAACTTTGTAAAAAACTCATATTATGGCTAATACCTATACTCAAGCCTATTTTCATCTTGTATTTGCAGTTGAAAACAAAAAGGCTCTAATAAACAAACCATGGAAGTATGAAATGGAAAAATATATAACCTCAATAGTTCAAAATAATAAACACAAACTTATTGCAATAGGTTCAAGTTCTGATCACATACATATTTTTATTGGTTATAACCTTAATCATAAAATCCCTGATCTGGTGGAAGAAATCAAAACATCTTCAAGCAATTGGGTAAGAAGGAATAAATTATCTTCCTTCAAATTTTCATGGCAAAATGGTTATGGAGCATTTACTAATTCTCAATCTCAGGTAGATGCAGTAGCACATTATGTTATTAATCAGGAGCAACATCATCGAAAAACAACATTTAAAGAAGAATACATTAAAATACTAAAGGAATATAAGATTGATTACAAAAATGAATATCTATTTAGTTTCTTTGATGATAAATAACAGAATTCAAATATTCTAACATATATAATTGTAAGTCAATATTTTAAGAGAGCGGTGCGCTGCACATTTTGGTTCCATTTTTAATATCAATTCTACAAAGAGAGCGGTGCTCTGAACCTTAAAATTAACAACCAATGAATCGGGCATAAAAAAACATCTATTATCCGGTAAAATAATCGAAAACATTATAGATAATCAAAAAATAAAAGGTGCAGAGCACCGTCCTATTTGTAGCAAGCGTAAGGAAGATTTCTCTGAGGTGCAGAGCACCGTTCTCTCCTTTTCTAAATAAAAACAATTAAAAACAGAATTATTATAAGTTATGAGATATTTCGCATGCTGCTTTAATGCCATGAAAGAATTATGTTCTTTTAAGAGAGCGGTGCGCTGCACATTTTAGTTTCGTTTTTTTGTGGATTCTATAAATAGGGCGGTACTCCGTACCTTATGGTTCCACCTAATATTAATTCTCTTTGTCTCGAAGATCAGAAGATTAAAAGATTAATAGATCAATGGGGTTAAATTGTTCTATTATTTTGACACACAAATTCACAACTTCACCAATTCACAGTTTCATAGTTTCACCAATTCACAATTTCACAATTTCACAGTTTCACAGTTTCACAATTTCACAGTTTCACAACATCACAAAACCCTACTATAAATTCGTGGCAGAAAAAAATTATTATGAAGAAGAATATTGATTAACCCGGTTTAATAAACTTTCTCTCCATTTACATAGGTGGAAACAACTTTTATTTCCAGCAGATCTTTTTCTGAGGCTTTTAATAAATCTGTATCCAGAATAACAAAATCGGCCTTCTTTCCAATTTCAAGGCTTCCTTTGGTTTGCTCGTCGAAACTACCTTTTGCAGGCCATATGGTTATGGATTTAAGAGCCTCTTCAGGACTAAGTGCATTCTCGGTTTGAAATCCACCCTCGGGCCATAATTTTGTATCTTTTCTAATCACTGCAGCATAAAAAGTTTTCAAAGGACTAAAGCCTTCAACAGGCGCATCGGTTCCATTTATTATCCAGCCATTTTGTTTGAGTAAATCTTTATAGGCATAGGCATTTTTAATTCTGTTGTCTCCCAGACGCTCATCGGCCCAGTACATATCTGAAGTACAATGTGTTGCCTGCACCGAAGGTGTTATAGAGTAATCTTTAAAGTAATTTAAATCGGAAGGGTTTACAACTTGAGCATGCTCTACACGCCAACGTTTGTCATTCTTTCCTTTAAGAATTTCCGCATAGGTTTTAAGCATAATTCTGTTTCCCGAATCTCCAATTGCGTGAGTATTGACCTGGAAATTTGCATCATATGCCCTCTTACACATATTCTTAAAATATGCTAGCGGATGCATTTGCAGACCGTAATTTTCTGGATCATCAGAATAAGGCTCCAATAGCAATGCCCCCCGAGAGCCTAAAGCACCGTCAGAATATAGTTTTACAGAGGTAACTGTAAGTCTGTCGTAATGCTGCGGTCCCAGTTTGTAGAAATAATCAAAATTCTCTTCATTGGGATTTATCATTGCGTAGACTTTCATCTTCAGTTTTCCTTCATCCTGCAGTCGTTTAATAAGTAGTATATCATCCTTACTGAGGCCTGCATCGGTAACAGTTGTGAGTCCCAGGGCGAAACAGTTTTCCTGGGCTTTAAGCAGTGCAATCGACTTTTCCTCCTCTGAAAATGTTGGTATAGCATTTTTCATCAAATCGGCAGCATTGTCAATTAAAACGCCTGTGGGACGATTATTTTTAACTATCACCTCTCCCCCATCAATTTTGCTATCTTTTGTAATACCAATAATATTCAAAGCAAAATCGTTTGCTATAACAGCATGGCCATCTACTCTGGTTAAGACTACTGCCTTATGGGGAAATTTCTCATTTAAAATGCTGTTATCAGGAAACTCCTGTAATTCCCAGTCGTTTTGATCCCATCCTCTTCCAAGTAACCATTTTGAAGGAAATTCTTCATTATGTTTTTCAACTTTTGAAACTACTTCTTCAAAGGAAGTTGTTCCTACCAAATCGGCATATTTAGTGATACTTATCCCATAACCTAAAAAATGACTATGTCCATCATTAAAACCGGGATAAATATAATTACCCTCGGCATCAATAACTTTATCTGATGTGTACTTATTCAAAATATCATCATCGCCAATGGCTATAATTTCCCCATCTTTTATTGCCAACTGATTTGCTTTGCTGAATTCATTATCCACCGTATAAATCACAGCATTTGTTATGATTAAGTCTGCATTTATTTTTTGAGATTGCATACAAGACACTGTTAGTAAGATACTTAACACCAATAATAAAGATATTTTTCTCATATAAGTTGATTTTATTAGTTATTTATGAGATATCGAATCCAAGTTTTTCTGTATTGAAAACAATACCATCCTTATCAAAAAACTTATTTATTAAACCCTCCTGCATCATTTGTTTGGGGGACCCACTTTCAAAACCTCCGTCTTGCGAAAGCAGCCAAATTTTATCGGAAAAGCGCAAAGCCGATTCGATATCGTGAGTTGTAAGTAAAACCGATTTTTGCTGCTTACTACAAATACCTTTAAGCATTTTCATAATACTGAGTTTTCCGGGAGAATCGATAAAAGCAGCAGGTTCATCAAGAATAATAAGCGGTGTATCCTGAGCGATGGCTCTTGCGATAAGAACTCTTTGCTTCTCTCCATCGCTTAGTTGCGAAAAATTACGACTTCCAAAATCCGATATTTTCATACTTTCCATGGCGCTGGAAATCTTCCTTTTATCTTCTTCTGATAAATTTCCAACGGAACTTCCATAGGGGAACCTGCCCAAAGACACCAATTCGTAAACTTTCAAAAAATTATCATCCATCTTATCTGTGAGAACCACAGATACCAATTTAGCTAATTCATTGATATTTATTTCTTTAAGATTACTTTCTCCAAAATATATTCTTGAATATGCAGATTTTTGCATTCCCAAGATTGATCTGATAAGTGTGGATTTACCACTTCCGTTTAAACCCAAAACACTAATCATTTCCCCCTCATTTACAGATATATTTTTGATATGATGTAATATCCTCTCATTTTTTTTACCCACAAAATAGGCCGTTTTAAGTTCTTGTATTTTTAATACCTCTCTACTCATGACTGTCTGATTTTTGCACGTTTTACTATGGCCCAAATAACAATTGGGGCCCCAATCATAGAGGTTACTGCATTAATTGGTAATGAAGTATCGTAGCCAGGCAGTTTGGAAATAAAATTACAAACCAAGGCTATAAATGCTCCTAAAATAATTACTGCAGGCAGCAAAATACGATGGTTGGAAGTATTAAATAAATTTCTCGCTATATGCGGAATGGCAAGCCCCAAAAATGCTATTGGTCCTGTAAATGCTGTTGCCAGCGAAATTAACAGTCCGGATATAAGTAATACGCTGAATTGCAATCTCTTTGTATTAACACCCATACTACGTGCATAATTTCTTCCCATAAGGAAAACATTAAGAGAATTTTGAAAGATAAAACTGATAATTACCAGAATAATTATTGCTAAAGCAAGATAAACCGATTGGGTAAGAGTAGTTTTTGAGAAACTTCCCAAACCCCAGATAACATATTCCTGCAATTCCATGGAACGGCTAAAAAACTGAAGCACTCCAACAATTGCGTTAATGGCGTATCCAAGCATAATACCAATTATTAAAACCACAACAACATTTCCTATGCGGGAGGAAACAAAAATTATGATTAGCAATACGGCAAATGCTCCCAAAAGTGCTGAAACTACAAGTAAAATGTTTCCAAAGGCAAATCCCGGTAAAAGGAAGTTAACACCTAAAACAGAACCACTTAGCACCACCAGTGCTACTCCAAAACTGGCTCCGGAAGAAATACCTAACACGGAAGGCCCCGCAAGCGGATTATTAAATAAGGTTTGTAATAGCAAGCCCGATAAGCCAAGGGCCATTCCAACAGCCAGAGCGGTTATGGCCTGCGGCAGACGATAGTTTAATACAATCACAGAATCGGAAGTTCCAGAATTATTCCCTAATAATGAGTTAATTACGGCCTCGCCACCAATTAGTACAGAGCCATACCAAAGGTTTAACAGAAAGAGTATAATTACTCCTACCGACAATAAAATTAAATATGAAAATGTTTTCTTATTAGCCGACAACACTAAATCAATTTTAAGCAAAGATAAAATCTTTGTGCTTAAAAACATTTTTTGCCCCCTATTTTAGAATATGATAATAAACCGGCTGATAATCAGGCAATAATTCAGGATGAAAGCAATAAATCAGGTCAGCCAGGAGAATTTGCGGTTCCAGAGGTCCCTTTTCGAAATATGAAGAGTTTTTAGCATCGCACCAAATAATCTTCTTATTTTTAAAGGCGTCGAAATGTGTAAACAATTCATTTTGTGATGCCAGAAAATCGTATGAGGCCACATCATTATATGATCCAACAATTCGCCAGAAGTCTGCTTTTACTGCCTTTTTATACACCAATTCGTAGTCCAATGGAAAACTTGCCACTCCACCATCAGCCTTCCAAACATAATCGGCTCCGGCATCCATGAAAAGTTGTGCAATATAACTCTTGCCACCCGGTACATACCACTGACTTGCAAAGGGTTTGTCGGAAAATACTGTTGGGCGTTTGCTGGCTTTTTTTGCCAGTTCAGCATAATAGTGATAGGATTTCTCAATAGTTCTAAATAATGAGTCGGCGGCTTTTTCTTCCCCAAAAAATGCAGCATTAAACTTTATCCATTCGGCTCTGCCCAAAGGCGAAGTCTCTTTGAAATCCAAATATGGAATCATTATAATATTTGTGATTGCTAAAGGATGGGATTCATTGGTATTATAGGGTGAATAGAATATTAAATCAGGATTTAGTTTGAGGGCTGTTTCCACATAAAACTCTCCGTTTCCGGCCAGTTCAATAACAGAACCCTTTTCTACTTTGTCTTTTATTTCCGGGATTGTGATATAGCGCGCCTCGGAAACACCAATTATCTCTTCAATATGGCCTAGTTTTAAAAGACTGCTTAATTGTGTACCCGAAAAAACAGCTAGTCTCTCCAAAGGTACTTTTATTACATTTTTATTATTTGCAAATTTAGTTTTGAGTTTATCGCTACTTACCAAATAATAAGTTCTGTTTAAACTACTATCCTGAATAGGATTATTAATGGTTATTTTAACAACATCTTTATATGTATCAATACTAAAGCCCTTGGCATATTCCACCTTTAAAATGCTGTTGGTATCCTTATCCAAATTCTGCATATATTTCTCAATATCAGGAACTTCACCAGAACTTCCGCAAGAGTAAATCAATGAAAGAAGAATGAGCAATATGGATATGGATTTTAGAATTTTCATCACTATTCCTCAACATTTAATTCGTCGCGTTCCAGCAATAATATTCCCGATTGGGGAACAATAAGATATTTTTCTCCTTTAAAGCGAACTTCAATGGCTCCACTCTTTAAAAAGATTGCAAGATCTCCTACTCTTGCCTGAAGGGGGATATAATTTGCTTTTTCATCTTTTTTCTTCCAGGGTTCTTCTGCATCCTCGCTTGCTAATGGAATTGGATAACCCGGTCCTGTTTTAACTATATAACCCGATTGAACTTCCTCTTTTTCCTTATAGCCGGGAGGAAGTAATAGTCCACCTTTACTTTTGTTAGATTCGTTTGATGGTTTTATTAAAACCCTGTCGCCAACAACAATCAAATTATCCATGCAATTTTTTTTACAAAGTTAATAAATGCATCCTGCATAAGAAATCAAAATTATCCTTCATAAAGTGCATTTCTATGAGCCAATATCTTTTCATCAACTATATAATCATCATAATCCATATACTTATCAATCATGCCATTGGGGGTTATTTCAATTATCCTGTTAGCAACCGATTGAATAAACTGATGGTCGTGTGATGAGAAGAAAATATTGCCTTTAAAACCTTCCAGTGAATTATTAAAAGCCTGAATTGATTCCATATCAAGATGGTTAGTTGGTGTATCGAGAACCATGGCATTTGCATTTTCCATCATCATACGGGCTATCATACAACGCATTTTTTCCCCTCCTGAAAGAACATTTGCCTTTTTATAAACTTCCTCACCGGAAAAAAGCATCTTACCCAGGAATCCTCTTAAATAAATTTCTGTGGTATCCTGTGAAAACTGAGCAAGCCAATCCAGGAGATTCAGTTTAGTTTTGAAGAATTTGGTATTATCAAGTGGTAAATATGCTTTGGAAATTGTTATTCCCCAGTCGAATGTACCACTATCTGCTTTTTCATTTTCATTTAATATTTCGAAGAAAGATGTCAATGCAAGAGGATCTCTTGAAAGGAAAACTATCCTGTCATTTTTTCCTGCAGCAAAAGTCACATCCTTAAATAAATATTTGCCATTTACAATTTTGGAAAGTCCTTCCACTTCCAAAACCTTATTTCCCGGTTCACGATCAGGAGTAAAAATAATTGCAGGATATTTTCGTGTAGAAGGCTTGATATCATCCACATTCAACTTTTCAAGCATTTTCTTTCTACTTGTAGTTTGCTTCGATTTTTTAACATTGGCACTAAAGCGGCTGATAAATTCCTGCAATTCTTTTCTTTTTTCCGCAGCCTTCTTATTTTGCATCTGCTGTTGCTTCAATGCCAACTGACTCGACTGATACCAAAAACTATAGTTTCCGGCAAACATTTGAATATTGTTATGGTCGATATCAATGGTTTTGGTACTTATTGCATCCAGAAAGTGCCTGTCGTGAGAAACCACCAAAACTGTTTTTTCATAATTAGAAAGGTAATTTTCGAGCCAGGAAACTGTATCAAGGTCAAGATCGTTGGTAGGTTCATCGAGTAAGAGATTATCAGGTTTCCCAAACAATGCTCTTGCCAGCAAAACTTTAACCTTTTGTTTTCCGCTAATATCTTTCATAAGTTGATTATGCAATTCTTCCTTAACTCCTAAACCGCTTAGAAGGCTTGCAGCATCACTTTCAGCATTCCAGCCATCCATATCGGCAAATTGCGCTTCCAGTTCCGAAACTTTCACTCCATCCTCATCAGAAAAATCGGGCTTGGAATAGATTTCATCTTTGGCCTTCATAACTTTTGAAAGTTCCTCATAACCCATTAATACCGTGTCGATTACACTTAGGTCGTTAAAAGCAGACCTATCCTGCTGAAGTACCGACAGTCTTTCTCCGGCCCCCAGACTAACATTTCCTGCAGAGGAATCTATTTCTCCACTTAATATTTTAATAAAAGTAGATTTTCCGGCACCATTAGCACCAATAACTCCATAGCAGTTACCTGGTGTAAACACCATATTTACTTCCTGAAAAAGTACTCTTTTGCCAAATTGAATGGCTAAATTTGAGACAGTTATCATTTGATAGCTTATTTTAGTAAAAAAAGCGGCAAAAATAGTATATTTTTGCCTCAACAAAGATAGTTTATTATGAAGTTCACAATGTTTAAAACTCCCAAGCCGAAGAATTTTAGCTACAGGCCTCGTTACTACGACAAAGCCAAGGAAGAAAGGGAAAGAAGAAAAGCGGAACTTGGTTATGAATCTAAATTAGATCATGGTGAAAACCTTCGGGCAATGATTTCTCAAAGATGGAGAAAAGGTGATAAAGAAGAATCAGGTTCTCGTTTTAAAGTTGCTTCCTATTTAGTAATGGCCACAATAATTGTAGGCAGTATTTATGTAATATTTTTAACCGACTTCGTGGATAAGTTGGTGGCTCTTTTTGGTGTTGGCAAGTAATTATAAGCAACATCATTAAAATTAATACATTAAAAGTTTATGCTCAGTATAATAAAACAACTTCCTGATTCGGTTGCTAACCAAATTGCTGCAGGAGAGGTAATTCAAAGGCCTGCTTCAGCAGTAAAAGAGTTGCTGGAAAATGCCGTTGATGCCGGAGCTGGGGAGATAAATTTAATTATAAAAGATGCTGGTAAAACACTCATACAGCTAGTTGATGATGGATGTGGCATGACTGCCATCGATGCACGTATGAGTTTTGAACGCCATGCTACTTCAAAAATTAGCAAAGCAGAAGATTTATTTGCTATAAAAACAATGGGATTTCGTGGTGAGGCTTTAGCTTCTATTGCTGCCATAGCACAGATGGAACTAAAGACCAGAGTTCACGACGAAGAACTTGGCACCAAGATAGTTATTGAAGGTTCAACATTAAAAAGTCAGGATGCTTGCCAATGCGATGCAGGAACGAATATAATGGTTAAAAACCTGTTTTTTAATGTTCCTGCACGACGTAACTTCCTCAAATCGAATGCTGCCGAAACCCGACATATCTATGAAGAATTCATAAGAGTTGCAATGGTAAACCCTGATATCGAATTCAGCCTAATAAATAACGATAAAATAGTTTATAAACTCGAAAAAGGAAGTTTTAAATTCCGTTTAGTATCCATTTATGGGAAACTTTACGATCAGAAGATAATTCATATAGAGCAGAAAACAGATCTGGTTTCCATTTCAGGATTTATAGGAAAACCTCAATTTGCAAAAAAAACCAGAGGCGAACAATACTTTTTTGTGAATGGACGCTTCATAAAACATGCCTATCTGAACCATGCTGTTAACAATGCCTACAGCCAACTAATGGCAGAAGATGCTTATCCATCATATTTCATAAAAATTGATATCGATCCGGCTGATATAGATATAAATATACATCCCACAAAAACCGAAGTTAACTTTAAGGACGCACGTTATATTTACGCCATTCTTCATGCTGCTGCCAAACAGTCGATTGGTAAGCATGCCCTCACTCCCACCATCGATTTTGATGTAGACCCAACAGTTGAAGCGGCACTTAATATGCCTCCACAGAAAGAAGTAAGGCAACCCGAGGTGAAGATCAATCCTGCTTATAATCCCTTTGAAGAGGAAAAGAAGAAACCTGCTCATAATGAAGGCTTTGTAAAGCCAAAGGTTGATAAAAACTGGGAGGAACTTTATGCAGGACTAAAAAGTCAGGTTGAGAATAAAGAACAACCGGAACAGCATGTTGAAGGTCAGCATAAAATGGATATCGAAAAAAAAATATCTACCGGTAAGTTCTTCCAGCTTCATAATAAATATATAGCGACTTCTGTCCGTTCAGGACTTATGTTGATAAACCAGCAGCGTGCTCATGAGCGGATATTATATGAGCAATATCTGAATCAAATTAGCAATCAAACAAAGGCGTCACAGCAACAATTATTTCCAATAAATATTTCATTTTCACATTCAGACGCACAGATTATCAAGGATTTAAGTAAAGACTTAAAATTATTGGGCTTTGATATGGAAGAGTTCGGACAAAACGGTTTTGTGCTGAACGGCTTACCAGTTGGAATGAATGAAAGTATTTCTAAAAACACACTTGAAAATATTATTGAGAACTATAAAAAGGAATCAACATCATTATCCTTCGACAAAAACATTATACTTGCCCGTACAATGGCATCAAATTTGTCAATCAAGGCAGGAGTTCGCCTCGGGCAGGAAGAGATGGAAGATATTTTTGATAAACTTTTTGCCTGTGCAATTCCGGAAAAATCGCCGGGAGGGAAAGGTGTTCTCACTATTTTACAACTTGAAGATATCGACAAATTGATAAAATAGTATTATTTAATCATCTGTTAAACAGAAATATAAGAAAAATATGAGTCAGTACAGACCATCAGGTTTTAAAATGCTACCCCCGGTAATAAAGAACCTTATAATCATTAATGTTTTATTTTATCTGGCGACCTTCGCTTTAGGTTCGGCATTTAATATTGATCTGGTTAAAATATTGGGACTTCATTACCCTACTTCTCAGAATTTCGGAACATGGCAGATTGTCAGTTATATGTTTATGCATAGCCCAACAAGCATTATGCATATTTTATTTAATATGTTCGCCTTATGGATGTTCGGTAATACCCTTGAAAATGTATGGGGATCCAAACGTTTTTTAAACTACTATCTGGTAACAGGCATAGGCGCTGCAGCTATTCAAATTTTTGTTGCTTATGTCAGGATAAGTTATTTGGAAGCCTCCATGAGTGTTGAGCAAATAGCAACTGTAATGCAAGAAGGAGCATCGGTTTTGGCAAAGGGAATGAATTATCAGAATGAAGCTATGCAGCAACTCAATCTAGTAATTAATACCCCTACCATTGGAGCCTCAGGAGCCGTATTTGGAATACTTTTAGCATTCGGAATGATGTTCCCAAACTCTCTTATTTATGTGTATTTTGCCTTTCCGATAAAAGCAAAATATTTCGTTATGATTTATGGCGCATTGGAACTTTATATGGGTTTTGCCAATAGTCAGGGTGATAATGTAGCCCACTTTGCTCACCTCGGTGGTATGCTATTCGGCTTTATTTTGCTTAGAATCTGGAAACGGCAAGGAAAATTATACTAGTAATTCTAAAAATTAAGATAAATAAATGCAAGGCTTTAATCAATTTCAACGTAGTCCGGCCGACATATTAAAACAGGTGTTTTTAGGCCCTGGAATTATTTCGAGGCTGATACTTATAAATACTTCTGTTTATTTGTTTGTTACCATAGTAGCAACATTAACATGGTTGTTTACAGGTGATTCAGGTGGCATAATAAGTCCTCTGGGGTCATGGTTAGCCTTACCTTCCGATTTTGGCACCCTGGCTACGCAACCATGGTCACTTCTAAGTTATATGTTTCTGCATGAAGGTTTCTTTCATCTTTTCTTCAATATGATTTTACTTTATTTTGGAGGATTGATATTTCAGGAATATCTGAGCAGTAGTAAACTTTTATGGACATATATTTTAGGCGGGCTAACAGGTGCTGCATTTTTTATTTTAGCATTCAACATATTTCCGGTTTTTGATGGAGTAAAGACAGAAGCCATGGCTTTGGGAGCCTCTGCATCAGTATTGGCAATAGTAATTGCCATTTCTGCCTATGTACCCGATTATACTATTCACTTGTTTTTGTTTGGAAAAATCAAACTCAAATATATGGCTCTTATCATGATACTAATCGATGTATTGAGTATTCAATCGGCAAATGCAGGCGGACATATTGCTCATTTGGGTGGAGCCTTTTGGGGTTTTATTTACGGGTTCTCCCTCAGGAGAGGAAACGATCTTTATGGCTCACTTTACGGCTTTAAGCTTCCAAAATTTACCTGGAAATCAAGAAAAAAAGCAAAGTTCTCAACCAGTCGTCCCAAGTCTGGAAGACCTATGAATGATGAAGAATACAGCAAAAGAAAAGTAGCAGCACAAGAAGAGATAGACAAAATACTTGATAAAATTTCACGTTCAGGTTATAGCAGTCTTACGAAAGAGGAAAAACAAATGCTTTTTAACAATAGTAATAAAAATTAAGTATTGGCTGAAAAGAAGAAATATAGCATCATTAGAAGTTTAATTGCATTGATAAACATTGTTTTTGCAATTTTATTGGCCTTTTCGCTTTTTGCCTCAACAACCTTGGCCTCTAACTATCCTTTGTTTGCAATTACAGGACTGTATTACCCTGTATTACTGATAATTAACATAATATTTATTGTGTTTTGGATATTTGTTCACAAGAAGTATATTTTAATCTCACTGATTGTTATTTTATTCGGAATCTCAAATCTTAATGATACATTTAACTTTTCATCTGCCTCAAAGGCAAAAGTTAACGACAGCAGTGCTTTCAAAGTACTTTCATATAATGTAAGGCAGTTTCAGGCAAGCGACAATCTTACTAAATTAATTATTCAGAACGACATACTAAATTTCCTTACAGAACAGCATGCTGATATTATTTGTTTGCAGGAGTTTCAGTCGCATAATAAAAATATTTACGAACCTTTAAAACAAATCAGGGATACATTAAATACGGGAACATATTACTATGAAAGTTATTATAACCCGCGTTATAACTACCTTACGGGATTGGTTACTTTTTCAACTTTAAAAGCAATCGACAAAGGAAAACTTAAGTTTGACGGTAGTCGTACTTTCGGAATTTATACCGATTTGCTTATGGGAGGAGATACTATAAGAGTTTTTAATATTCATTTGGCGAGTATAAGTTTAAATCCGAACGACATCGATTTTGTTATAAAACCTGATATGGAAAATAACATAGAGTTTAAAACCAAAACCGGGCGGATATATGAAAAACTTACTAAAGCATTCATTTTGAGACAAAAACAGGTGGCGGTTCTGGAACAGGAAATCGAGAATTCTCCTTACAAGGTTTTACTGGCAGGAGATTTTAACGACACGCCTTCATCCTATGTTTATAAGCAAGTATCAAAGCTGCTTAATGATAGTTTTACTGAAAAAGGAAGTGGCATGGGGATAACCTATGCTGGAAAAATACCATTATTACGAATTGACTATATCTTTGCAAGCGAGAATTTTAAAATTTTGGAATTTACTAAACATAATATACTCAGGTCGGACCATTATCCGGTATCGGCCGTATTTAAAACTAAAAATTAAATCATGAACAAATTAATTTTAATTGCAACAATCTTAGTTACAGCATATTTTAGCAATGCTCAGACAAGTATTTACGATTTTACCGTAGAAGATATCGACGGTAATGAATTTGCCTTAAAACAGTTGGAAGGCAAAAAAGTAATGATAGTAAATGTAGCATCAAAATGCGGCTTTACTCCTCAATACGAACAACTTGAAAAAATTTATGAAACTTATAAAGATAAAAACTTTATAATCATTGGATTTCCGGCAAATAATTTCAAAAAACAAGAGCCGGGTTCAAATGAGGAAATAAAAGAGTTTTGTAGTTTAACTTATGGTGTAAGTTTTCCCATGATGTCGAAAATATCTGTCAAGGGTGACGACATACATCCTCTTTATAAGTGGCTAACTACTAAAGACTTAAATGGCACATCCGATTCCACTGTGAAATGGAATTTCCAGAAGTACCTGATAGGTGAAGATGGTAAAATTGATGAAGTAATAAACCCCTGGGTAGAACCCGACAGTAAAAAAATCATCAAGTGGATTGAAAAGTAAATCATCCTCTTTATTGATGAAATACATGATAAATTTCATCAATTAAAATTCTTCCTAATTAATACATTTGCCAAAAATTTAAAAAAATAACAATGAAGTTAAATATTCTAACAATTATTACTGTTTTATTTTTCGCCCTTTCATGCGAAAATGCTAAAAACCCACATAGTGGTGACAATCATAGTCAGGTTGAAGGAAAGGCTGACACAACTGTTCATTACAAACAGGAGAAGCATCTTAAAAATATCAAACAACTCACAAATGGAGGCGACAATGCTGAAGCCTATTTTAGTTTTAACAATGAGATGATTACTTTCCAGGCAAAAAATCCTGAATGGAATGCACCCTGCGATCAGATATATACTTTTTCTTTTGCAGATGGTGATATGCTCGACAAAAGACCAATGCTCATCAGTGAAGGTTTAGGTCGTACAACATGTTCATATTTTATGCCGGGCGATACCTCAATTCTTTATGGTTCTACCCGCTCGGGTGGCGATGCCTGTCCGCCGGATCCTGAAAGAAGAGCAGATGGAAAATATGTATGGCCTATTTATCCCGATTTTGATATTTATGTTGCTAACCTAAAAGGTGAAGTAATAGATACTTTGGTTTCAGGTCCTGGTTATGATGCAGAAGCAACTGTTTCCCGTCAGGGGGATAAAATTGTTTTTACTTCCGACAGAAGTGGAGATTTGGAATTATATACCTGTGATATAGATGGTAGCAACCAGAAACAAATTACTCATGAGTTAGGTTATGATGGTGGAGCATTCTTTTCACCTGATGGTACAAAACTTATTTTCAGATCATCACGCCCTAAAACTGAGGCAGAAATTAAAGAGTATCAGGATTTGCTTAAACAAGGACTTGTAAAGCCTACAAATATGGAACTTTATACTTGTAATGTTGATGGTAGCGATTTGCGTCAAATTACACATCTTGGAAAAGCAAACTGGGCTCCTTATTTCCACCCTTCAGGGGAAAAGGTAATTTTTAGTTCCAATCACAAAGGTAAACGCGGTTTCGAGTTTAATCTGTTTATGATAAATATCGACGGAACAGGCTTAGAACAAATTACTTACGATCATATCTTTGATGCTTTCCCTATGTTTTCCAACGATGGTAAGAAACTTATTTTCTCATCAAACAGAAATAATGGTGGAACAAAAAATACTAACCTTTTCATTGCTGATTGGGTAGATTAAATTGAAAGAACAACTCATAAAAAGGTTCATGGATTAATTTCTTTGAACCTTTTTTATTGATATTTTTGAAAATTATACCACATTAAATGAATATGACTAACACTGAATTGGAAGAGAAAAGGAAAAAGGTTTACGAACTTCTATCAGATTTAAATATCGATTATAAAGTTTACGAACATCCACCTCTCGACACCATTGAGATTGCGCAGGAATACTGGAAAAACATCGATTCTATGCATTGTAAAAACCTTTTCTTCCGCAATCATAAAGGAAATAAACATTATTTGGTAATTATCAAGGATACAACCCCTTTTGTTTTAAAAGGTCTGGAAAAGAAGTTAAAACAAGGTAAACTAACTTTTGGCTCAGAAAAGAGACTGTGGAAATATCTGGGAGTAAAACCTGGCTCAGTATCGCCCTTTGGACTCATAAACGATGAAGAGCATCATGTATATGTTTTTATGGATGAACAACTCAAAACTGCTGAATACATAAGTTTTCACCCCAACGATAACACCGCCTCCCTTGTTCTCAAATACAGCGATTTTATCAAATACCTCAATTATATGGGCAATAAGTATGAATTTATAAGTCCGAATGCCGATATTGATTAGATTTGTAGTTTAATTTTTTCAGCATATGAATACGTCAAGCGGTATAAATATTAACTCCGAAATTGGTAAGTTAAACAGCGTTATTGTTCACATTCCCGGCCCTGAGGTTGAGAATATGACTCCGGAAAATGCTCAAAGAGCACTTTATAGTGATATATTAAACCTTGCAATTGCTCTTCCTGAATACAATAATTTTGTGGGAGTTTTAAAAAAACATACCAATGTTTTTGAAGTAAAGGAATTACTTCAGGACATAATGCAGGATGATGGAGTAAAACAAGAACTAATTCAAAGGATTTGCCAAAAGGAGAAATTTGAGTATCGTAATGTGTGCGACCATATCAGATCATTACCTGGGAACGAACTGGCAGGAAAACTTATCGAGGGTGTAGAAATGAGAAAAGAAAATCTCACAAACTTTTTAGATGACGAAAAATATTGCCTGAATCCATTACCAAACTTCTTTTTTACCCGGGATGCCAGTTTTAGCATGGGTAACACTGCCATGATTAGTAAGATGGCCAAGAGTGTTAGAGATAGGGAAACTCTGATAATGGAGGCTATTTTTAAACATCATCCTAACTTCAGAGTAAAAACGCTAAATCCCGTTACTAACTTCGATGAAACAGGAAAGGCAAGTATTGAAGGTGGAGATGTACTTATCGCAAGAGAAGACATAATCCTTATTGGAAAGGGCGACAGAACAAGTTCACAGGGAATTGATTCGATTATAGAATATGTAAAAACCATGGAAGGTGTGCAACATATTATTGTTCAGGAACTTCCAAAAGTACCCGAATCATTTATTCACCTGGATATGACATTTACATTTCTCGACAGAGATAAGTGTATGATATTCGAACCACTGATTTTAAATGCAACCCGACATTTAACAATTCATATTACCGTTGATGGAAATAAGGTGGCCTCAATAAAGGAACAAAAAAATATTTTGGTTGCCTTGAGATCGCTGGGAATGGATTTAGAACCAGTATTCTGTGGCGGAAACCACGACACCAGAACCATGGAAAGAGAGCAGTGGCAAAGTGGAGCAAATTTCTTTGCCCTCGAACCCGGTAAAGTTATCGGATACGGTAGAAATGTTCATACTATTGAAGAGATGAATAATCATGGGTTTGAAGTAATTACTGCAAAAGATATTGTTACCGGAGTAAAAGATCTGAATGATTATGAAAAGGCTGTTGTTACCATAAGAGGTAATGAACTATCTCGTGGTGGCGGTGGTGCAAGGTGTATGACCATGCCTGTAAACAGGGATAAAGTTAATTGGTAATTCTGTAAAAAATATGCCAAACGCTATTCGAAAATTTTACGGCGAACACCCCCTTACCACTATAGTTGTGGTGGGTTTTATTTTTCGTTTTGTAGCAGTTATTTTTTCAAAAGGCTTCGGCTGGATTGACGATCAGTTTCTGATAATTGAAATTGCCCAATCCTGGGTCGACAAAACCGACTATTATAAATGGCTTCCCGACACTCCGGGGAATACGGGCCCCGTAAAATTCAGTTTCTTCTATACAGGAATAATATATTATATCCTTGATTTCCTCCAATGGACAGGTATCGAAAACCCTCAATCAAAAATGTATTTTGTGAGATTTATTCATGCATTATGGTCATTATTAATAATTGTTTATTCTCATAAAATAACCGTAAGATTCTCTAATTTAAAAACAGCAAATACCGTTGCCTGGATAATGGCTTTGCTCTGGCTGTTCCCCTTTCTGAGCGTACGCAACCTTGTTGAATACGTTAGTATTCCGCTGGTTTTATGGGCATTATATCTTATAAGCGGAAATAATAAAAAAATTATTATCTGGCTTTTAGCCGGATTTTTATTGGGTATTGCATTTAATATCAGGCTACAAACAGCATTACTAACCTTTGGCTTTGCATTGGTAATGTTGTTTAACAAGAAAATTAAAGAAACCATCTTTTTAAGTTTGGGATTTGCCATAAGTGTAGGAATTTTTCAGGGGCTGGTAGACTATTATTTTTGGGGCTATCCCTTCGCTCAACTAATTGAATATGTAGGGTATAACATGGAAAGTGCAACTGCATACACTGTAGGACCCTGGTATGTATATCTTTTGTTTTTAGTTGCAGTACTGATTCCACCTTACAGTTTGCTCATTTTTTATGGCTTCGGCAATAACTGGAAAAAACTCGCAATAATCTTTGTACCTGTTATCATTTTTCTGATTTTTCATTCCTATTATCCCAATAAACAAGAACGATTTGTAGTAACTATAATTCCCTTATTAATAATTTCAGGTGTTATTGGCTGGAATTCCTTATTGGAAAAAATGAAATCACCAAAGTGGAATAGATTAAGCAGAGGGTTTTTAATCGCATTTTGGATTATCAACTTCATACTTTTATTGCCAATCACAGTTATGTATTCCAAAAAAGCACGTGTTGAAAGTATGACTTATCTCTCTGCTTATAAGCAGATAAATTATTTTGTTATTGAAGATGTGGCGCGTTCTGTAGTTAGATTTCCGCCTATGTACTATCTTAATAAATGGGTTGACTACGACGCAATTATGAATGATGTTAACATAACAAAACTTGCGAAGAAAAGGAAATGGGAACTTACTGATAATCAGCCTGATTTTGTTTTGTTTTATCAGGAGGATAAGTTGGAAAAGCGGGTTCAAAATCTTAAAAAATATCTGCCTGATTTGGTTTTCGAAACTACTATTGAACCCGGAAATGCCGACAGAGTTCTGCATTGGCTTAACCCCATTAATGCAAATGAAAATATTTATATTTATAGGAACCTGGCAAAGATAAGAGAGAAGGTTGAGTAAAAAAGCATGAGCTTGAGGCTGAGGTTAAGAGCAGTTATATCATAAAATACTAAAACAATTTTCATTTTTACACCAATTCCCAAGGCTAAATTTTCTATTTTTGAATTATCATGACAGAATCAGAAGCCAGACAAAAAATTGCGGAACTCAGCGAAGAATTACGCATTTATAATTATAACTACTATGTACTTTCAAAGTCGTTGGTTAGCGACTATGATTTCGATCTAAAACTAAAGGAACTTGAAAAACTTGAAACAGAATTTCCACACTTAAAAACTTCCGATTCACCCACCCAACGTGTTGGTGGTGAGCCAACAAAAGATTTTAAGACTGTAGTGCATAAGTATCCTATGCTCTCACTTTCTAATTCATATTCGGAGCAGGATATACTCGATTTCGACGAGAGGGTAAGAAAAGTTGTGGGCGATAGTGTGGAATATGTTTGCGAGTTGAAATATGATGGAGTTGCCATAGGTCTCACTTATGAAAACGGAATTCTCACCCAGGCGGTAACCCGAGGTGACGGCACCCAGGGCGACGACGTTACAAATAATGTAAAAACCATAAATTCTGTTCCACTAAAATTACATGGCAGCTATCCTGAAGAACTTGAAATTAGAGGAGAAGTCTTCTTCCCTTTAAAGGAATTTAAACGTATTAACGAGGAGCGACTGGAAAACGGGCAGCAGATATTTGCAAATCCACGCAATTCGGCCTCCGGCACTCTTAAGATGCAGGATCCCAAAGAGGTAGCAAGCAGAAAACTTGATTGTTTTCTGTATTATTTCCCTGAAGTAAAAAACGATATCAGAACTCATTATGAGGCCATGAAATACGCCGATTCAATGGGTTTTAAAATATCGAAAAACACTGCTTTATGCAAAACTACCAAGGAGATTTTCGAGTTTATTAACGATTGGGATATAGGTAGAAATAATCTGGATTTTGAAATAGATGGCATAGTAATAAAGGTAAACGATCTGGAAATGCAGGAGGTTCTGGGCTTCACTGCAAAAAGTCCTCGTTGGGCAATTGCCTATAAATTCAAAGCTTTGAGAGTTGAAACCAAATTGGAGGATGTTGGCTTTCAGGTGGGACGCACAGGAGCCATAACTCCGGTTGCTTACCTCACGCCCGTTTTACTTGCCGGCACAACGGTTAAAAGAGCAAGTCTGCATAATGCCGACATAATCCAAAACCTCGATCTGCACTATAACGATTATGTATTTGTGGAGAAAGGTGGAGAGATAATTCCAAAAATTGTTGGAGTAAATACTTCCAGAAGAGATGAAAAAGCCGAAATAGTTAACTTCATTTCTTATTGCCCGGAATGCGGCAGCAAACTCATCAGAAAAGAAGGAGAAGCAGCACATTATTGTCCCAATGCAGATAATTGTCCGCCCCAGATAAAAGGCAAACTAGAGCATTTTATTTCCCGTAAGGCTATGAATATTGATAGTTTGGGAGAAGGCAAAATAGAGATGCTTTACGACAGCAATCTGGTAAAAAATATTTCAGACCTCTACAAACTTGAATATGATAAAATTATCGGTTTGGAAAAGGTTATAAAATCGGAAGAAGAAGGCAAAGAAAAGAAAGTTAGTTTTCGGGAAAAAACCGTAAACAATATTTTGAAAGGTATTGAACAATCCAAAAAACTGGGATTCGAAAAAGTTTTGTTTGCTTTAGGCATCCGTCATGTGGGTGAAACAGTTGCAAAAAAACTGGCTAAATATTTTAAAAATATCGAGAATCTGGCAGAAGCAAACATAGAACAACTTATTGAAGTAGAGGATATTGGAGAAAAGATAGCAGTATCGATTATTGAGTGGTTTGCTGATGAACGTCATTTACAGATCATTGATGACTTAAGAAATAGCGGATTGAATTTTGAAATTGATGAAGAGCCTGAAAATGTAAGTAATGTTTTAGACGGGAAGAGTTTTGTGGTGAGTGGAGTTTTCGAAAATTTCAGTCGTAATGAGTTAAAGCAAATGATAGAAAGCAATGGCGGCAAAAATGTAAGTGCCATAAGTTCGAAAACCGACTATGTTGTGGCCGGAAAAAATATGGGTCCGGCAAAACTGGAAAAAGCACAAAGTCTTGAAATTCCAATAATTTCGGAAGAAGATTTTATGGGGATGATAAATCATTAACATATGTTTTGTTAAACTATCTAAATTAAAACAATTTAATAATTTCTTAAAAACTAAATTTGATAGGTATTATTTAACGTACTAAACCAAATTTTGATGAAAAATACCATTAAGTACATAATTATAATATTGTTCTGGTTTTCAAGCAGTTCACCTATCTATTCCCAACAAAATCAAGTTAATAAAGACAAATTCCTGTTAGTACTCGATGTTCAGGAGTATTATACCCACGACAAATTATCTGAATCGGATGCTAATAATTTTGTAAATGCAGTAAATAAAGTAATAGCAAAATACAATAAAGAAAAGGTAGTATATATCAGAAGTCCACATAAATTGCTGAACCTAAGTTTTTCTAAGCCTTTTATTTATGTTAGTTATGACACATCAGCACTACATTTCGATAAGAATTTATTATTAGTAAATAACAATATTTTCACAAAAGATGAAGGGAATGCCTTCTCAGTTGAAGATTTAAACATTTTTCTAGAAAAAAATAATGCCAAAGAAATTGTAATTATTGGTCTGTTGGCAGAAGAGTGTGTTTATAGAACT
>JBFFLX010000021.1:0-32554 GCA_041554435.1 Bacteroidales bacterium | reverse complement strand
GTATTAGGTGGTGTACCTGCCCAATACGGTGATGCCACTTCCGGTATTATCAACGTTACAACTAAAGGACCATCAAGAACTTTCGGTGCAGGACTGGAACTTGAAACATCAGAGTTCCTTGATAATTTTGGAGCATCAAGGGTTGGCTTTAATATAATGGGGCCTTTAATTAAAGGTAAAAACAAAAATAATACTTCTGTTTTAGGTTTCTTCCTGGCGGGAGACGTTAATTATAGAAGAGATGGAAGACCGTCTGCCATTGGCCATTATAAAGCCTCAGACGATGTACTACAAAATCTTGAAAATAATCCCTTACGTACAGTTGGCGCAGGACAAAGCGGTACATATGTAAATGGTGAGTTCTTGCGTCTTAGCGACTTGCAGCATATTAACACATCCATGAACTCGTCTAACTATAGTGCAAACATATTAGGTAACATTAATATCAGGACAACCGAAACTATTAATCTTACCATCGGAGGTAGTTATTATACCAACCACAGTAATAACTTTAGTTATAGTGGTAGTTTGCTTAACTATAATAAAAATGCTGTTCAAAATAATACAACTTATCGTGGATATATCAGATTCACTCAGAGATTCCCTTCTGACGGTGAAAGCACAAGTTTAGTAAAAAACGTTTATTATTCCATTCAGGCTGACTATACTAAGGACCGTGGAGAATATGGTGACCCTAATCATTGGGACGATTTATTCAAATATGGATATCTTGGTAGATTTTCAACCTATAAAACTCCTACTTATGAGTTAGGAACAGAAACAATTGATGGAAAAACCTATGAAGATGTTTATTTATTGAATTCCTGGGATTTTGACACACTTGTTACCTGGGATGCCAGAGATATTAATCCATTGGTTGCTGAAATAACAAACAACTATTATAGTCTGTTTGACGACCCTATGGGTAATTATATGAATTATGACCAGATTCTTTTGGGTGGTGGTTTATTAAACGGTGGAACACCAAGAAACGTTTATGGTTTGTATCAGTCACCTGGTACTAACCAAACCGGATATGGTAAATATAATAATGACCAATATAATATTAAAGCTGATGCATCTCTTGATATTGGAAATAATGCCATTAGAATTGGTTTCCAGTATGAGCAGAGGGTAAATCGCGCAATAAACTATGGTCCAACTGGTTTATGGACACATATGAGAGGTTTAACTAACTTCCATATAAAAGAACTTGATAAAGATAATCCTTACTTCACAGGGATCGACACTATAGCATATAATAGAAAATATGATGGTGCTTCTCAGTTTACATTTGATAAAAACCTGAGAGAAGCAATGGGTTTAGATGTTGACGGTTTGGATTATATTCTTGTCGACTCTTATGATTATAATGATGGATCTATTCAGTATTACGATGCAAATGGTGTTTTACACACAGGTAATATTGGAGAAAATGCATTCGACATAAGCATGTTCTCTGCTGATGAATTATGGAACAGTGGAAATGCATACTTAAATTATTATGGTTACGATTACGAAGGTAACGTTCTTGCAAATCAACCAGCTTTTGATGACTTCTTTGGAAAAACTGATGAAAATGGTGACCTAACTCGTGATATAGGAGCATTCAGGCCAATTTATATAGCTGGTTATATTCAGGATAAATTTGCATTTAAAGATTTGATTTTTAACGTAGGTGTTCGTGTTGACCGTTTCGATGCTAACCAAAAAGTACTCAAAGATCCTTATTTATTATTCCCTGCATTCACAGCAGGAGATAGAGGAAGCGGTGAATTTGTTAAAGAATACGGAAATCTTGATTGGGATGTTCCCGGAAATATTGGAGATGACTATGTAGTTTATGTTGACAAGTTTGATAACCCCTCAGTAGTTGTAGGATATCGTGATGGAAATGTTTGGTACAATGCTGAAGGTGTTGAAATTCAAGACCCAAGTATTTTTGATGTGGGTAGTGGTATACAGCCTCTTGTAAAGAACAAAGATCAGGAGAATGTTGAAATAAACTCCTTTAAAGACTATGATCCACAGATAAATATTATGCCAAGGATTTCATTCTCCTTCCCAATATCTGACGATGCATTATTCTTTGCACACTACGATGTATTAACTCAGCGTCCAACTAGTAATATATTCTCTAGCCCGGCTACTTATTATTTCTTTAATACTATTAGCGGACGTATTAATAATCCATCATTAAAACCAACAAAAACAATTGACTATGAATTAGGTTTTAAACAAAAACTTACTAATACATCATCAATTACATTCACAACTTTCTACCGTGAAATGCGTGATATGATTCAGTTATACAGGTTTACTGGTGCATATCCTAAGGATTATACATCATATAATAATCTTGACTTCGGAACTGTTAAAGGTCTTACTTTAGAGTATGACTTAAGACGTACAAATAATGTTCGTTTAAGAGCATCTTACACATTACAATTTGCTGATGCAACCGGATCATCGACAACAACAGCTGCCTCACTGATTGCTGCAGGACTTCCGAACTTGAGATCAACTTTCCCAATGCCTTGGGACAGAAGACATCAGTTCAATATAGTTATCGATTATAGATTTGCTAATGGTAAGAATTATAACGGCCCAAGTATAAAACGTGATAAGAGTGGTAAAGCACCAGTAGACTTACTTAGTGATTTTGGATTTAGTTTAACAATTAATGGTGGATCAGGAACACCTTATACTGCATCTACTAACGTAACTTCACCTCTTTCCGGCGGAACAAATCTGTTAAAAGGAACTTATGGTGGTTCACGACTTCCATGGCAGTTCCGTTTAGATTTAAGGGTTGATAAAGACTTTTATTTCAAATCTAAATCAGGAAACGGTGATAACCAAAAACGTACTTATATGAACGTGTATTTCCAGGTTCTTAATGTGCTCAACACTAAAAACGTGATTAACGTATATCCTTATACAGGAAACGCAGATGATGATGGTTACCTTTCAGCACCTGAGTGGCAACGTCAGATAAATTCACAAATAGATCCACAATCGTTCTACGATTTGTACAGTGTATTTGTTGATAGTCCTTTTAATTATAGTGCACCACGCCAGATTAGGTTAGGTTTAATCTTTAACTTTTAACGGACAAATAGCAAAATTGAAATGAAGAAAGTAGAAAAAAATAATATTATGAGAAATATTTTTCGAGGATTAATGATTGGCATTGTTGCTTTATTATTAATAAATCAATCCTTTGCCGAAGAATATAAATTCGAGAAGAGTCAAGGTACAAACCTTAAGCAAACTACTGCAGGTTGTGCCCCTGCTGCAGGATTTGAATGGCTCGATATTAATAATGTAAGAGCCAGAATTAATACTGGCGGCGACATGTGGTGGGATTTACCAGGTGGAGTTGGATCAAAATACTTTATACCTAAAGAAGGATCTGCTACATCTATGTTCTCAGGATCATTATGGATTGGGGGACTGGATATTAACAACCAGTTGAAACTAGCTGCTTTGAGATACCGCCAAATAGGTATCGATTACTGGACAGGTCCTTTAACAATTGACGGTACTGCCGCAATCGATGAAGAGGTTTGCTCTGAGTATGATAAGCATTTCAGAATGACAAGAGAAATGGTTGACGAGTTTATTGCTCAATTCGACCCCGAAACTGGCGCTTATAGTCCTTATGATGGTTATGTTGTTCCACAGGAAATACAAGAATGGCCGGCACATGGTGATGTTAATAAAGGACAAAGTTTCTACTTAGCACCATTCTATGACGTAGGAGGTGACGGCGAGTATAATTGGGAAGAAGGAGACTATCCTTATTACGATATTTCCAATGAACTTTGTCATACCAAAATACCTACTAAAGAAGAAGAAATTGAAGGATCATTAATTCCTGGAAGTAGTATACTTGCCGACCAGGTTATTAAAGGAGACCAAACATTATGGTGGGTTTTTAATGATAAAGGAAATATACATACAGAAACAAGTGGTGCAGCTATTGGTATGGAAATCAGAGCTCAGGCCTTTGCTTTTGCTACCAATGATGTTATTAATAATATGACTTTCTATAGTTATGAAATCATTAACCGTTCTACATTTGAGTTAACAAACACTTATATGTCGCCATGGGTTGATACCGATTTAGGTTATGCCTGGGACGACTTCGTGGGTTGTGATGTTAGCCGTGGACTTGGATATTGCTATAATGGTGCTGCCGTTGATGGAAATGGAGAGCCAGAATCATATGGCGACCAACCACCGGCAATTGGAGTTGACTTCTTCCAGGGACCATATATGGATCCTGATGGATTCGACAATCCTTCTTTCGATGGCGATAGTACTGCTGGTCCTTCTTTTGGAGGAAGTTGTGATATTGTTTCCAAGGATGGAACTGAACAAACCATGACTTATTACGATGAAAATGGTGCTCTGGTAACCGACGAATTTCTTGTTGAAGCATCAGCCATTAACGGCGTTAACTTTGGTAATAACATAATTGATGACGAACGTTTTGGTATGCGTCGTTTTGTATATCATAATAATAGTGGTGGTAACCAGGGAGACCCAAATATAGCTCCTGAGTATTACAATTACCTAAGAGGTATATGGAAAAATGGTCAAACAATGCAATATGGTGGTGATGCTTATTCACTTGGTGTTGTAGGACCTGATTGTGAATTCATGTTCCCAGGTGACTCTGACCCTTGCAACTGGGGTACTGAAGGTATACCTCCGAATGGAGGGTATACTCAAAATGGACTCTATTGGACAGAAGAAACCGGTAATAGCGGTTCTCCTAATGCGCCAGGTGACAGACGTTTTATGCAGTCGGCAGGACCATTTACCTTGAAGTCAGGTGCAGTTAACTATATTACAGTTGGTATTCCATGGGCACGCGCTACTTCAGGCGGACCATTTGCTTCCGTACAATTATTAAGAGTTGTTGACGATAAATGTCAGGCTTTATTCGATAACTGTTTTAAAGTTATTGATGGACCTGATGCTCCGGATTTGGCAATTCGTGAATTAGATCAAAAACTGATTGTCTATATTTCAAACTCTCCCAATTCAAATAACTATAATGAATCTTATGCTGAGGTGGATCCAAATATTATTCAACCTCTTCCTGGAGGTAACGGAGCCCCAAGTGATTCACTTTATAAATTTGAAGGATATCAGATATTCCAATTAAAGAGCCCACAAGTAAGTGTTGAAAGTCTTTATGATGCTGACCAGGCTCGTTTAGTTGCACAATTCGATGTTAAAAATGGAGTTACTAAAATTATAAATTATAATTATAATGAAGAATTAGGAGCTAACGTTCCTCAGGAAATGGTAAATGGAGGAGACAATGGTATTGCTCACTCATTTATTTTATCTCAGGATGCATTTGCTGAAAATAATGTAAATCTGGTTAACCATAAACAATACTATTATATGGCTGTTGCATATGGTTATAATAACTATTTATCATACCAGCCTGGCAATCCTCCTTATGGACATCTTGGTCAAACATTACCATATCTTTCAGGTAGAAAAAATATTAAAACATATGTTGGAGTTCCTCACAAGATTGTAAATGGAACTCAAATAAACGGAGATTATGGTGATGTGCCAGAAATAACCAGACTTGCAGGTAATGGAAATGGTGGAAATATTCTTGAGTTTACAGACGAAACTATTGAAGAGATTCTTTCGAAATCTCCTGCAGGACCAGATAATATTTTCGGTGATCCTGACTATCCAATAGCATATAATCCTACTTATAAAAAGAATCAGGGACCAATTAGAGTTACAGTGGTTGATCCTCTAAATGTTGTAAGTAGTAAATTCCATTTATGGATGGATAGTTTAAAAATTGTAAAACTTAAAAATGTTGTTGGCGATCCTATTATTAAAGGTGATACTGCTAGTAAACTGGTTGCAAAATGGCATTTGAAAGATCTCAATACAGGAGATGTTTACGATGCTGACACTAGTATTTTATTTGATAACGAACAGTTGTTTACCGATTTGGGAATTTCTGTGAGAATATCTCAGCCTTATTATCCAGGTCCTTATAATGTTGGTAACAACCAGGATCAAAGTGCATTATTTTATATACTTTCAGATAATAATGGTTATTTAAGTTCTTCTGTTGAGGTTGAAGATAGTACACAACTATGGTTATCAGGAGTACCTGATTTCGATATTCCTGGTTCCGATTTAAACTGGATTCGCTCAGGTACCTATAAAGTTGGAGATGGTGGTAATACAGCTTTCAACGACTGGAATATGACAAGGGATCCAAATAAACCATGGGACCCAGAAGAAAACTATGAGAAAATATACGGTGGTACTTGGGCTCCTTATGCTCTAACTGCCTATGGAAATAATACTCCTGGTGAGAATAGTTCTTTAGAAAGTGAAGTTGGCCCTGCATTTAGTGCCCTGGCCAAAAATGGAGCATCGCTCGATAAAATTTCAAGTGTTGATATAGTATTTACACCTGATAAATCAAAATGGTCGAGAGTACCGGTATTAGAAATGAGTTTTTATAAAGAACTTGCCGAAGGTAACGCTTCTCGTTTTGCTCTACGTAATCACCCATCAGTAGATAAAGATGGTAACTATGCAACTATAGGTGACGGACCTAGTGAAAATCCAAACGATGCTAATTATATTAGCGATCATGGAATGGGTTGGTTCCCGGGTTATGCATTAAACCTTGAAACAGGTGAACGTTTGAACTTAATGTTTGGTGAAGATTCATGGTTGGTTGACGATAATGGACGCGACATGCTATTTAATCCTACATCGAGAATAACAAAAGGATCGGATGGCGAAATGGTATTTGGTGGTAAACATTATGTATTTGTAATGCGACACGATACTGTTGTTACTAAGATTGGACCATTCAATTTCACAATTCAAAATCCAGCTTACGATGCCGGTAGAAATGCAATTGAAACTCTTGATACTCTTTTCAATTCTACCTTATTTGGTGTTAAGCATTTATTCTACACTAATATCATGTATACAGGAATTCCTTTAAGTAATCCTGATGCTGAATGGTTATCAACTGAATTAAAAGTTAAAATCAGAGTAAACCGTCCTTATGAAAGGTATTATGCCAGAATTCCACTGGATACTATTTACCCTGGTATGGATATAAATGATGGCTACCCTATGTACGAGTTTAGTACCGAAGGTTTAGCAACAACATATGATGAACCTACGGTTATTGATTCACATCTGGATATCATTAATGTGGTACCAAACCCATATTATGCATTCTCAACATATGAGAATAACGCATTGGATAAGAGGGTTAAAATAACTAATATTCCAAAACAATGTACTATCACTATCTTCGATGTATCGGGGGTTAAGATAAGGCAATTCAAAGTAGATGTTGGAGGCGTTGCACCTGTTAAATTCGGCCAGGATATTAATAAGCAGGATTATATGCAGGAAACAACCAGTATCGAATGGGATTTAAACAACTTTGCCGGAGTACCGGTTTCAGGAGGGGTTTACTATATTCACGTTAAGTCGCCTGTTGGCGAAAGAGTTATTAAGTGGTTCTGTATTCAAAGAACACCTGACCTTAACACATTCTAATTCAAAAATTAATGGACAAGAAAAAAATAAATGGTATGAATACTCTTTATAAATATTTGATTGCATTTTTAATTTTAGCAACCATAAGTCCTGCTTTTGCAGGAAATAAAGACCGTTCAGGTCAGGCAGGAGCTTCTGAGTTGTTAATTAACCCCTGGGCAAGAAGCAGCGGCTGGGGTAATGCTAACATGGCTAAAGTTAGAGGACTTGAAGCTATGTGGGGCAACGTAGCCGGAACTGCTTTTACGAAAAAAACACAATTGATTTTTTCGCAAACCCAATGGTTAAAAGGAACAGGTACTAATATCTTTGCCTTCGGTTTAACTCAAAGAGTTGGCGAATCAGGAGTAATTGGACTTCAGGTTATGTCGATGAACTTTGGTGAAATACAAGTAACTACCGGAGACAGCCCTGATGGAGGTTTAGGAACTTATAAACCAGGTTTGATGAACTTTGCTGTTTCTTACGCAAAAGCATTCTCAAACTCAATATACGGTGGTATAGTTGTTAAATTTATCTCCGAGTCAATTTCCGATGTAAATGCTTTTGGAATGGCTATTGACGCTGGTATACAATATGTTACTGGTGAAAATGACCAAATGGCATTTGGTGTAGCATTGAAAAATGTGGGACCACAAATGAGATTCTCAGGTGATGGTCTATCTTTTAAAGAAATTATTTCTATGAAAGGTATCGATCAGGGTTATACTTTTAACCAAAGATCTCAGGCATATGAAATTCCTACAATGTTAACTATTGGTGCTGCCTACGATTTCCTCTTCGGTGGCGATTATAGTATGACAATAGCAGGTACATTTATCTCAAATTCATTCTCAAAAGACCAGTTCGCTTTTGGATTAGAAGGGAATCTGAAAAATTATGTTTTCCTCCGTGCCGGATATACTTATGAGCAAGGAATATGGGATAATATTGAAACAGCAGAAAATACTAATCTCAATAGTGGTTTAAGTTTAGGAGCAAGTATACAGGTGCCTCTCAACAAAGAAAAAGGAACAAGTTTCGGTATAGATTATTCTTACAGAGAGACTGTTAGTTTTAATGGAAACCATAGTATTGGAATAGTCTTAAATTTCTAAAAAATTTATATAAGGAAGGATAATCTTATTATCTTTGCCGCTTCATTAAGAGACCTTTAAGTTATTTTAAGGGTCTCTTAAGTTATTATATGGACTTTAATAAATTGAAAAAATGAACTCGAAATACTTTACAGAAGAAGGATTAAAAAAACTCAAAGATGAGTTAGATCAACTGGAAAGAGTTGAAAGACCTTCAATTTCGAAACAAATTGCGGAAGCTCGTGATAAAGGTGATTTATCGGAAAATGCTGAATACGATGCTGCTAAAGAAGCTCAAGGAATGCTGGAAATGAAAATATCCAAACTAAAGGATATTATCAGTAAAGCCAGAATAATTGATGAATCGAAAATGGATAGTAGTAAGGCATATATACTTTCTACGGTTACAATTAAAAATTTGAAAAATAATCAGCAAATGAAATATACATTGGTTCCTGAAAAAGAAGCCAATATTAGAGAAGGTAAGCTGTCAGTTGATTCTCCTATTGCAAAGGGACTACTTGGCAAAACCGTTGGCGAGCAAGTGGAAATTACTGTCCCTGCAGGACAAATTCAATTTGAAATTATTGAGATAACTCGTTAAAATACAAGAATTCAATATATTGGCCGTCTTGCCTGAGGCAAGACGGCCTTTTTTATTGCCTTTTTATTTATAAGTCTGTTTGCATTAATGAGGAAGAATAATAACTTTGTGAAAAAAAATTATGGCCTCAATATTTACAAAAATTATTAAAGGTGAAATTCCTTCCTATAAAATAGCAGAAGACGAAAATTATTATGCTTTTTTAGATATTAACCCTCTGGCTAAAGGACATACTCTGGTTATTCCTAAAAAAGAAACTGACTATATTTTTGATATAGAAGATGAAGAATATAAAGGTCTTTTTGCTTTCGCAAAGAAAGTGGGAATTGCAGTGGAAAAAGTTATCCCTTGCAAAAGAATTGGTATAACAGTTATTGGATTAGAGGTGCCTCATGCTCACATTCATATAATACCAATCAACTCCATTTATGATATGGATTTTAAACAGCCAAAGTTAAAATTCAGTAATGAGGAATTTTCTAAAATTGCATCTGATATTAAGTCAGAATACGGAAAATTATAAGTATTAATTCTTAATATTTATGTTAGTCACTATTTAATTTTATTTTAATGAAATACTATTTCGGATTGATTATTGGCATTTGCTTTTCACTTAGCACTATGTCGCAAACTAATATTAAAACAACTGCAGAATCAAGTAATTATACAAAAACCTCCACCTATGCAGATGTGATGAACTTTGTGGATATTTTGGATAAAAACTCTGAAATATTACGAACAGAAACCATTGCCAAAACCATTGAAGGCAGAGATATTAAAATAATGATAGTTGCAAACCCTATGGTAGCCTCTTATACAGAGGCTTTACAAGATGACAGAATCACAGTTTATATTGAAGCAAACATCCATGCAGGGGAAGTAGAAGGTAAAGAGGCAACACTAATGCTTGCAAGATATCTTGTTAATAATCCCGGTTCAGAAATATTAAAAAATTGTATCGTCCTTATAAACCCTATTTTAAATGCCGATGGTAATGAAAAGTTCAGTACTAAAAACAGAACAAACCAAAACGGACCGGCCAGTGTTGGTGTTAGATATAATGGTCAAAATCTTGACTTAAATCGTGACGGAATAAAGTTGGAAACTCCCGAAGTAAAAGGTTTACTGAATAATGTACTAAACACTTGGGACCCATCAATATTTGTGGATTGCCATACCACAAATGGCTCTTACCATAAGGAGCCTGTTACTTTTACCTGGATGATGAATCCCAATGCCGACAGGGAATTAATAAACTATATGCGCGACAAAATGATGCCCAAAGTTCATAATGAACTTTTAAACAAATACAATGTTGAAAATGTATTTTATGGTGAGTTTATCGACAGGTTAAATATCGATAAAGGTTGGATTTCTTATGCCAGTGAACCTCGATATCTCGTTAATTATGTAGGAGTTAGAAACCGTTTGGCGATTTTAAATGAAAATTATGTTTATGCCGATTTCAAAACCAGAGTAAATGGTAATTATAATCTCCTAAGAAGCATATTGGATTACGCATCGGCTAACTCAAAAGAAATTAAAACCAATATTAAACTCGCTGACGAAAGAACCATTTCCAGAGGAGAAAACAATATGCCTACAGATTCCTTTGCAATTGAATTCAAAGTTTATCCTACTCCGGAAAAGATAAGTATTAAGGCATTTGAAGCAGATACAATTCCAGGTGTTAGAGGATATTGGAGATATAAACAAAGCGATAGACAAAGAGATGTAACGGTTGACTATTATGCCGATTATTTTCCTACAAAAAGTATTCGATTACCTTATGCATACATTATTGATGTGAACGACAAAGAAGTTATAGATAACATCAAAACACATGGAATTATGATTGACCACCTAAAAAATAATATTGAGGTGCCGGTGGAACAATTCACTTTTTCTAGTATTGAACCAAATAACAGGCTAAACCAGGGCCATTATACCAATAAAATTAATGGAAGTTTTAAACTTGTAAACAAGGAATTTCAAAAGGGTACTATCATTGTAAAAACGGCACAGCCCCTTGGCTGGTTGGTTGCATACTTATTGGAACCTCAAACAAATGATGGTTTATTATATTGGAATTATTTTGATAAATATTTGGCGCCACAATGGGGAGGAAATTTTTACCCCTACCCTGTTTACCGTTTGATGGATAAATCAGAATTAAATAAATAAAAGCCTAATAAGCTCTGTCTTTAACTCCTTCTATATAGTTTATAAACGATTGGTTTACAACTCTGTTACCTCCTGGCGTTGGATAGTTTCCTGTAAAATACCAATCTCCTTTATGATTTGGTATAGCAGTGTGTAAATCCTCTATTTTCTGGTAAATTACTGTAACCTCCGATTTAATTTCTCTTGTAGTTACCAACTCAGCAATTTTATTGGATATCTGTTCAGCAGTAAAAGGTTTATAAATTAGTTTTACATAATTTACGATTTCTTCTTTTGGAAGTTTTTGCTGAGCTTTACATTTTGCGTAAACAGTATTAATAACATCCTCCTGATGAGTTTCCTTTAACAAGTCGATTGCTGCTTTAAATGCAATAAAATCACCAAGACGTGCCATATCAATTCCATAGCAATCAGGATATCTGATTTGAGGTGCAGATGAAACAATAATAATTCTTTTAGGATCTAATCTGTCCAGTATCCTTATAATACTTTCCTTCAAGGTAGTTCCTCTTACAATAGAATCATCAAGAACAACTAGAGAATCAACATTTCTTTTTACAACCCCATAAGTAACATCGTATACGTGGGCAACAAGATTATCTCTCTGATTATCAGCAGTAATAAAAGTTCTAAGTTTAGCATCCTTAACGGCTATCGATTCAACTCTGGGATGTATACTTAATAATTTTTTTAATTCTTCATTACTTAACTTTCCACCTGCTGTTTTAATTTTTTCTCCAATAGCCTCAGCAGTATATGAATTCATTTTATCAACTAAGCCCTGAAATGCAACCGAAGCAGTATTTGGAATAAACGAAAATACTGTATTCTCAATGTCATAGTTTATTTCTTTCAAAATAGTAGGGCCTAGTAAATAGCCCAATTTCTTTCGCTCGGCATAAATATCTTTATCTGTACCTCTGGAAAAATAAATTCTTTCAAAAGAACAAGGTTTTATTGGCTTAGGTTCACAAAATCTGTCCATTTGTACCTCGCCGGATTTCTTTATTATAAGAGCGTTACCGGGCTCCAACTCTTTAATGTCTTCAACTTGCAAATTAAAGGCTGTTTGAATTACAGGCCGCTCAGAAGCAGCAACAATAATTTCATCATCCATATAATAAAAAGCAGGTCGAATACCTGATGGGTCACGCATTACAAATGCATCTCCATGCCCCAACAAACCACCAATAACATAACCACCATCCCAGCGTTTTGCTGAGTCCCTTAATATTTTTAATATATCAATCTGATTACTGATTAGTTCAGTAGTCTCTATCTTATTATAACCTTCCTCTTTAAACTGATGGTATAATTTCTCATTTTCCTCATCCAGGAAATGACCAATCTTCTCCATGATGGTAACTGTATCGGAAGTTTCCACAGGATACTGACCAAGTTCCACCAATGTGTCGAACAATTCATCATTATTTGTCATATTGAAATTACCTGCCAAAACAAGACTTCTTGTTTTCCAGTTATTCTTACGGGTCATGGGATGCAAATTCTTCAGCCCATTACCTCCGAATGTTCCGTATCTGAGGTGACCTAAAAACAATTCACCGGTAAAATCAACATTATTTTTTAACCAGTTTACATCATTTAATCGTTTAGGGTTTTCCAACCTTACATCATTAAATTTACTGTAAACCTTATTAAATAAATCCTTAATTGGTCCTTCACTATTTGACCTTTGCCTGTTTATATATTTATGCCCGGGCGGAAGATCAAATTTTACTTCAGCAATGCCAACTCCATCCTGACCCCTGTTATGCTGCTTTTGTAAAAGCAAATGAAGTTTCTGAAGTCCGTAAATTGAAGTACCATATTTGCCTAGATAATACTCAAGAGGTTTTAAAAGCCTTACTAAGGCAATACCACATTCATGTTTTATTTGGTCGCTCATTGGTATTGAGGAATGATTATTTTTGTGTAATTGAAAACATTGCAAAATTAATTAAAAAGATCATGCGAATACGACTTGCAACAGAAGATGATAAAAATATCATAGCTAATTTCCAGATAAAAATGGCAAAAGAAACCGAAAACATTGATTTAGACCCCCAAATAGTGGAAAATGGTGTAATGTCGGTTTTTCAGGATTCACACAAAGGAAAATATCTTGTGGCAGTTAATTACGAAGAGATAATAGGCTCACTATTATTAACTTATGAGTGGAGCGATTGGAGAAATTCAGTTGTTTTGTGGATACAATCGGTTTATGTTTTACCTGAATATAGAGGTAAGGGTATTTTTAGAATGCTTTACGATTATGTTAAAGATATAGCATTAGATGATAAAAATGTAAGTGGCATACGTTTGTATGTTGATAAAACAAATACAAACGCAATGAAGGTCTATTCGGCCATAGGTATGAATGGTGAACATTATAATGTTTTTGAATGGATGAAATAACGCAGAGACGCAATGAATTGCGTCTTAGGGTATTGACGTAATTCATTGCGTCTGTAGGGTAAGGACGCAATGAATTGCGTCTCTACGTTGACAACAATGACAACAATGACAACAACAATGAAAACAATGACAACAACAACAACAATGACACCAATGACAACAATGACAACAATGACAACAACACCAACAACACCAACAACCCCAATACCAACAAAAAAATTAAATTTGCAAACAAAATAAAATCAACATAAAATGATAAAATTTTCGACATTAATAGCAATAATCTGTTTGCCATTTTTCACAATTTCACAAACAGCCGATAAATCGGATTGGGCCGGAGGATATCCGGAAGGATGTACATCTATAACTGTGGGCAAAAATGCATCTTTTGATGGGTCTGTAATAACCTCTCATACTGATGACAGCCATAGAACAAGATCATGGATTAACATAGTTCCGCCAAAAACTCATAAGGCTGATGCAACAGTCAAAATGTACAAAAGAGTAAAAAACGACAGTTTGGCAATGCCTGCATATGGTCATAAATATATTGGAGAAATACCTCAGATTGCTGAAACTTACGGATATATTAATACAGCCTACCCAAGTTTGAATACCAAACAGTTGGGAATTGGGGAGTCGACTTTTGGAGGACGAGATGAACTTCAAAGTGATAATGGATTAATCGACTGTCAACGACTTTGTTTATTGATGCTGGAAAGAGAAACCACAGCCAGAGGAGCAATAAAACTTGCCGGTGAATTACTTGCCGAATACGGATGGAATGACTATGGTGAAGCACTTACCATAGCCGATAAAAACGAAGTATGGCATCTCGAGATTGTTGGTCCCGGAAAAGGTAAAAAAGGTGCCGTTTGGGTTGCCCAAAGAGTTCCCGACGATCATGTAGCCGTAAATGCTAATGCCAGTACAATTAAAGAAATCGATCTTGAAAATCCGGATTATTTTATGGCATCTGAGAATATTTATACTGTTGCCAAAGAAAATGGCTGGTGGAATGAAGATGAAAACTTCCGCTTTTGTTATGCCTATGCGCCTCATAGTCGTACCTCATTGGCTTCGCGCCGACGCGAATGGAGAGTATTCGACCTATTAGCGCCTTCATTGAAACTTGATCCAAATCAGGAAAACTATCCTTTCTCGGTTAAACCGGATACATTAGTAACTCTTGAAAAACTGATAAGTGTATTTAAAGATTACTATCAGGGAACTCCATTTGATATGAGATATAATCAGGTATCAACCGATAAGGATGGAAAAACAATTATGTCACCATTGGCAAATCCACATCAGCCTTACGATGCCAACGACTTGTGGCATACTAATGGAGGATGGAACCGTTTAGGTGAGAGAACGATAGCACGCTGGTATACTATGTACGCAACGATTATCCAACTTCGCGACTGGCTACCCGATGAAATAGGTGGCATAGAATGGCTGGCAATGGATAATGTGGCTTCTTCCATTTATGTACCAATTTACGGAAGTGTTACTGACTTGCCTTCAGAATATAAAACTCCGGGTCGTATAAATGGTTATACCATGGAATCGGCATGGTGGATTTTTAACCGTTTGGCTACTCTTAGCGCCCAACGCTGGGGAGATATGCACAAGGATGTTGATGCCAAATGGAATCCTTTACAGGAAAAATTTATAAAAGAAATTCCTGAAATAGATAAACAGGCGATGCAACTTTTTCAGAAAAAACCGAAAAAAGCAATAGAGTTTCTAACGCAATATTCTAATAAACAAGGAAGTATGGTTATGAAAGATGCAATTGAACTTGGTAATTTCCTCTGGACTAAGTATGATGAGAAGTTTTAGAATATTTCGATAAAATACATTTAAAAGGGCTTAATTTATAATGCAAATAAATTAGCCCTTTTTTTAATTTCCCCATATAAACAGAAAATTTGGAATAAATATTTTCATATATTTAGACCTCCTAAAGGCTTTGTTTATGTGGACCTTAAAACACAATGCCTTTAGTTTATTATTTAACATAAAACCAAAAAATATTATGAAAAAAGTAGTTCACTTATTGCTATTAACTCTGCTTCCATATTTTGTTTTAGCTCAAGTCAAAATAAACAACAACTTTAAGGTTGAAATGGGACAAGCCTATGAGGTAATCGATGCTCAGTTTAAAGAATATCTTGAGTATAATGGTGCTTTATACAGCTTTAAATTATCGAAAGATGAGTTGAGTATCCAAAAATTTAATGCCAGTACATTATATCAGCAATACATTAACAGATATGAAGATTTTCCGGATGATTTTGTACTAGAGCATGTGGGAATATTTACAGACAAATGTTATTTATTTTATTCTGTTTGGGACAAAAAATCAAAAAAAGAACAACTATTCTTCAGAGAATTAGACCTGGAAACCGCCAAATTTAAGGATAAGGGTAAACTTCTATTTAAAGTTGATGATAAAGTTACTGGCCAAAATACTGGTAATGGTAAACTCTATGGTATGCAGGTGGTGGATAAATTTAAATTCGAATCGTCATATGATGATCAGCATATTATGGTTCGATACAGAAAAAAACCTCAAACTAAAAATGATGACAAAAATTATGATGTAATAGGTTTCCATATTTATGATAATGCCATGAATGAATTATGGAATGAAGAGGTGCGCATGCCATATACCGAAAGCAAAATGGATAATCTTGATTATTATGTAAATAATAAGGGAGATGCCTTTATCCTCACAAGGGTCTTTACTGACAATTCACATAAGATGAAGATCACCAAAGGCAGGGCGAATTATAGAATTGAACTTTTAAAAATTATAAAAGGCACTACTAAAATTGATAAGAATGCCATTTCGTTGGGTGCCAGAATAATCAACTCAATTGGATTATATCAATTTAACGACAACAACCTTGTATTAGGTGGTTATTATGGTAAAGATGATGCCAGAGATGCTGACGGATTATTCGTTTTTAATATTGATGCTACCGGCAAAATTATTAACAAAATGACCTATGAGTTTCCTCTTTCATTTTTAAATCAGAACGCAACCAATAAGGAAGAAAGAAAAAATAACAGAAAAGGGAAAGATGAAGCAGAATTCGGCAATCTTCATATGAAGAAAATTGTTGTAAGCGATGATGGCTCTGTTGCCCTTATTGGTGAACAAGCATATTTTAAATTACATATAAATGCAAAACGAGTAGATATTGATTTTTACTATAGAGACATGGTTATCAGCAAAATAGATGCTAATGGTAAATTGCTCTGGAACAAGAGGCTTCCCAAATTTCAACATGGCAGAAACACAGGCAGAAAGGATATGTCGTTCGATCATTTTTCAGGCAATGGTTTTCATTATTTCCTATTTCTTGATAACGAACGGAATAAAGATTTAGCACCTGATGATAGTCCAAAAATACATCAATCGGGAGCCGGTGGCTGGCTAACGGCCTATAAAGTAAATGCAGAAACAGGCGATGTTACAAAATCGTATTTACTAAATTCGAGAGAAGTAAATGATATTTCCATATATCAATTTAATACAAATCGAATTTCAGAAATCTCCGGTAATGAATTCATCTTCGAAGTTTATAAAAAACAAAAGGAAGATGTGCTTATTAAGGTTGAGTTTGAGTAGGTTAATAATAAACTTTTTCAACTCAAACTTTAATGATTCATTAAGACAGCTTCCCATAATTTGGTAACTTTACTATAGTGAAACCAGTAAGTTTAGAAACAAACTTCTCTTTTTCATAGTTGATTCTAAATGGAATCCATCCTAAATCAAAACTTCTACGCTAGTACCACTTGGCTCACCCTTATCGTTATATAAATCTGTATAATTAAGGATAATTTCTTTTCCTGTGATTTTTTTGTTGAGGCGGATCATATCTTCTATAATTTTTAATCCCTTGCCTGTTGTCTTTGTATTTTCCTGGGCTTTTTTCCGGCCAATGCCATTGTCTTCAACAATAATTTTTATTTTGTCATCATTAATAATACTTGAAATGTAAATTTTTTTTAAGCCCTTCTTATCTCTAAGACCATGCTTAATAGAATTTTCAACTAATAATTGAACTAGCATTCGGGGTAGTCTTATGTTTGAATCTACATCTTTATCAATTTCAAGTGTATAATCAAAATTGTCTTTAAAACGAAACTTCTCCAGTTCAAGATAGTTTCGCACAAACTCCAGTTCTTCTTTCAAAGTAATATCAATTTTTTCAGAACGACTCATCATTGAACGCAGTAGTTTGCTAAATCTTAATATTTGATTATAAGCCTCTTCACTGCTGCCTTTTGCCACATTATTTGCAAGACCATTTAACACATTAAACATAAAGTGAGGATCCATTTGACTTTTTATGGTTTTTAACTGCAAACTATTTATAGTTTCTTCTAACTTTTGTTTCCTCAGTGTTTGAATTCTTTGCATTCTTTGGGTAAACCATAAAATAACGCCCACAATAATATATAGCAGCAGCCACAAAGGATACTTCATATAGTAGTAATTATCAGGCTTATAGGTGTATAGATACAAGTATTCATTAGTTTTTAAAAAAATTTCATCCTTACGACTTCCATTATGCTTTACTCCAATACTGCCCCATAAATTTGCAAATGGATTCTCCGTATTTTCATATTTTACAGGATTTTCCAGATTATGATCATAAACAAACAAATCGTGTTTTGAATTCAAAAAAATAAATTCCTTTTTTCCATCATTATTTAAATCCTCATAAATTCTGAAAGAAATCCCATCTTCTGATAACTGCTTTTTCAGTTCGTCACCTTTTTCATCAAAAAGAATAAATTTGTGATTGCTTATGCCAAATAAAAGTAAATTTTTACCCTTAATTTTCACATTCTTCATATAACTGACAATATTCGATTTTTCAGTTCTCGGATTATTTAACTTCTTTTGGAAAAATATTTTATAATCAGAATCATAATATCGTAATATTTGAGTGTTTTCAACCGGATTGTTAAATGAAACTGCTATCAATGGTTCTCCATTTTGCTTCTGAAATTTACAAACCTGAACTGAAGATGGATAATTAGCATTTACAATGGGAGGGAATATAAATTTCAAATTATTATTATAAGCTAAAAAATACGAACTATAGTCATTATAAGGTATAGGTAAACTATCGTGTATGTTAGCTGTAGTACTTGATCCTAAATATATTTCCGGTATCGTGTCACTATTAATATCTAAAATATTTAAATGTGATAATTTAGCACCAATAGTTTTACTTTTTTTAACTGTGTCATGATAAGTATCGTATGAGACAATTATTCTGGGTTGCCTTGAATATCCGGCATTTAATAAAAAAACTAATTCATTATAACTATCTCCATTTAAATCTGTTGTTTTGAAATCATTTATTATATAATCTATCTCTTCATTTCTTTTCCAAATGGTAGTAATTAACTTATCTTGTATAATTAATTTTTTATTAGGAAAGGGTTGTATTGCCGTTAGAAATACAGAATCATCTCTATAATAAAAAACAAATATTTCTGCATATCCATCATTGTCAAAATCAGTGCAATAAAAATTATTACTTGCAGTTTGAAAGTAGCCATGAAAATTCCATGTCTCATAAACTAAACCTTCATTATACGTAATTTTTATGGAAGCTTCTCCATTAATATTATTGGGAAATTCAATTACACGTTCATCTTTACCATCATTATTAAGATCGCAAAAAGCTATTCTGGATTTTTGCTTGTCGGCAATGTTTTTACTTACAAGTTCTATTTTGTATTTTGAAGAGGGATTAGGTATAATAAAAATAATTAATAAAGTAATCGGTATTGCAATAAACAAAGGGCTTGCAGTGATATTGAGTAGAATATTTTTTTGTTGGCTAGTAAGCATTAGTAAATCAGATGGTTTCTTCAAAAATAAACAAAATAGTCAAATAATTATACTAAGTCAATATAGTTTTATACTATATCATGATTATTTACAAAAAATGATACATCTTAATTTAACTTCTCAACTGTCCCATTAAAATTTCCGGTAAGTTGTTTTTCGGCCGCCGAAATCATTTTAAATTCGAAAGAATTTTCCCCATTCGTTTCCCCTATCGTCATTTTACCATAGTTGTCTTCTTTGATAATAATTTTCAAACCAACAGAAATATCAGTATCAAAATCAACACCACCATTTAATCCAAGAATTTTTCTATTATTCTCCGGATAAGTAAAGTATTCACCTAATTGTAAACCCAGAGAATCGGCATATAATAACTCTATGTTCAGATAATCTCCCTTTCCTGAAAGAATAAAACTATTACTACTGTCGACTGCAACGCTAATTGTAGGTGAAACCAGAATTAAGTTATAGAAGAAACTATCGGTATAAACCGGATGTTTTCCACCAGAGAAGAGATATGCTTTTGATATGGTACATTCATTTCCTGAATAAGAAAAAGAGTTAACCGTATCAGCACTTTCCTTTTTACACGACATAGAACCCAGTAAAAATATGATTACAAGAAATTTAATGAAGTTAATTTTCATAATTCAGATTAATTTGGTTTTACAAAGCTACAAAAAAGTATCTAAAAAAAGCATCGCTAATACAACTAACGATGCTTTTTCAATTTTGTTTAAAAATATAACTCGACTATTTATCTCTCTGATAATAAGATTAATAATCTTGTCATTTTCTCCGACCTTTTTGAAATGATCTTTTATAAAATAATTCTGAGTCCATTTCAAAGTATCGGTATTAGCCATTGAATCAGCAAAATAATAATTGGCATTTTGCTTCTACAACAGTTATTATATCCCCTCAGATATATTTTTTAACACACTTTAGCGGCGAAGAATTCTCTGTTCATCCTGGCAATATTTGCTATGGAAATATCTTTAGGACATTCTGCTTCGCAAGCATAAGTATTTGTACAGTTACCAAAACCTTTTTCGTCCATTTTAGCAACCATTTTTTGAACTCTTTCTTTGGCCTCTATTTTGCCTTGAGGCAGAAGGGCAAACTGTGAAACTTTTGCCGAAACGAACAACATAGCGGAAGCATTTTTACAAGCTGCTACACAAGCGCCACAACCAATACATGCCGCTGCATCCATAGCTAAATCGGCATTTACTTTTTTAATTGGGATAGCATTAGCATCGGGAACGCCTCCGGTATTTACTGAAACATACCCACCAGCCTGAATAATTTCATCGAAAGCAGAACGATCCACCATCAGGTCTTTGATTACCGGAAATGGTTTTGCCCTCCAGGGTTCGATGGTAATTGTATCACCATCTTTAAACTTACGCATATGCAACTGGCAGGTTGTAATCGAATCATCAGGTCCATGAGGGCGACCATTGATAAACAAACTACACATTCCACAAATACCTTCACGGCAATCGTGATCAAATGCAACAGGCTCCTCGCCTTGTGACACTAATTGTTCGTTAAGCACATCCATCATCTCCAAAAATGATGAATCCTTTAATATATTTTGAATAGGGTAAACTTTGAATTCGCCCTTGGCGTCAGGACCTGACTGCCTCCATATTTTTAATTTTAAATCCATTTTCTGACGTTTTAATATTAAGCTGTTTTGTAATTACGCTGTTTAACTTCAATATTCTCGTAAACGAGTTCTTCTTTATGAAGTTCAGGTTCTACATCGTCGCCCTTATACTCCCAGGCAGAAACATAAGTAAAGTTTTTATCATCTCTTAAAGCTTCACCTTCAGGTGTTTGATATTCTTCTCTGAAATGCCCACCGGAGGATTCTTTTCTGGCTAGCGCATCTCTGGCCATCAACTCACCCAATTCGAGGAAGTCGGCAACCCTAAGTGCTTTTTCAAGTTCCACATTCATACCGGTTTTATCTCCCGGAACTTTAACTCTTTGCCAAAACTCTTTTCGTAATTCAGCAATTTCCTTTATTGCCTTCTCCAGCCCTTCTTTATTGCGAGCCATACCAACATGATCCCACATAAGTAATCCAAGACGTTTGTGGAAGGAGTCAACAGTTTCGTCACCTTTTACCGCAAGCAGTTTGTCAATTCTCTCCTGAACATCTTTTTCGGCCTGTTCAAATTCTTTCGACTTAACATCAAAACGGGGAACAGTAATCTGATCGGCAAGGTAATTTTGCATAGTATATGGAAGTACAAAATAACCGTCGGATAAACCTTGCATAAGAGCTGAAGCACCAAGCCGGTTTGCACCGTGATCGGAGAAGTTTGCCTCACCACCCACAAATAATCCGGGTATTGAGGATTGTAATTCATAATCTACCCAAAGTCCGCCCATAGTATAATGGATGGCCGGATAAATCATCATTGGTGTTTCATAAGGATTCTCATCAACTATCTTCTCATACATCTGGAAGAGGTTACCATATCTGGCTTCTATTACATTTTTACCCAGACGGCCTATGGCTTCTTTAAAATCAAGATATACGGCTAATCCTGTATTTCCAACACCATAGCCTGCGTCGCATCTTTCTTTTGCTGCTCTGGAAGCCACATCACGTGGAACGAGATTACCAAAAGCAGGATATCTTCTCTCGAGATAATAATCTCTGTCTTCTTCGGCAATTGCTGTTGGTTTTAACTCACCTTTTTGAATTTTTTCGGCATCTTCTTTATTCTTAGGAACCCAGATTCTACCATCATTACGTAAACTTTCACTCATAAGAGTAAGTTTACTTTGGAAATCTCCGTGAACCGGGATACATGTTGGATGAATTTGTACGAAACAAGGATTTCCAAAAAATGCACCTTTTTTATATGATCTCCAGGCAGCACTACCATTAGATGTCATTGCATTTGTGGATAGGAAAAATACATTTCCATAACCTCCACTGGCAATTAAAACTGCATGGGCACTATGGCGCTCAAGTTCTCCCGTTACAAGATTTCTAACAATAATACCACGCGCCTTACCGTCAACTTTAACCAGATCGAGCATCTCTCTTCTTGTATAAAGATCCACCGATCCTTTATTAATTTCTTTACTTAAAGAACTATATGCTCCCAAAAGAAGTTGTTGTCCTGTTTGTCCACGGGCATAAAATGTTCTCGAAACAAGCGCACCACCAAAGGAACGATTGTCGAGCAATCCGCCATATTCGCGTGCAAAAGGAACTCCCTGAGCAACACATTGGTCGATAATACTGTTACTTACCTCAGCCAAACGATAAACATTAGCTTCACGGGCACGGTAATCACCTCCTTTTACGGTATCGTAAAACAAGCGGTAAACGCTATCACCATCATTGGGATAATTTTTTGCAGCATTAATACCACCCTGGGCTGCAATACTATGGGCACGCCTTGGACTATCTTGTATGCAAAATACTTTTACATTAAATCCAAGTTCTCCCAAACTTGCTGCTGCTGCACCACCTGCTAAACCGGTACCCACAACAATAATATCTATTTTTCTCTTATTTGCAGGGTTTACAAGGTTTTGATGTGCTTTATAATTTGTCCACTTCTCGGCTATTGGGCCTTGGGGAATTTTCGAATCTATCTTAGTCATATCTGTTTCTTATTTAGTAAAGTAAATAACTAAAGGAATTAAAACGTAACCTAAGGTGATTACGATAGCAAATAAACGTCCAATTGCTTTGATGAATGGAGTGTATTTAGGATGATTTAAACCCAGCGACTGGAATGCTGATTGTATTCCATGATCGAGGTGAAACCCTAAAAACAAAAGTGCCAGAACATAAAAAGCTACATAACCCGGAATAACAAATAGGTTGTGTACAAGGCTCCCCATGTCTTCCATCATAACGCCATCAACATTTACTTCAGCCATCTCCCCTATTACACCTTTGGCAACAAGAAAGAAGTTAATAAAGTGAATGATTAAGAACACAAAAATAACGACCGCAGTATGGATCATATATTTCGAAAAGTACGACTTCTCTGATGAGGCCTTAACCTTATAAGAGTTTGGCCTTGCAATCCAGTTTTGGATTTGAAGGGTAATTCCAAGAATTATGTGGATAATAAATCCTGCAAATAGTACCCATTGGAATATCTGAATAAGAGGGTTGGTTCCCATGAAATGCGCCAACTCATTAAACAAAGTATAGTCGGACGACGTTATCATTGTAAGGTTGATACTTAAATGCACCAACATAAATACAAATAGGAATAAACCCATCAACGACATCCAGATTTTTTTTGCCACGGATGACAGCGAAAGTAAATTACTCATAATTAAACATTTACTTGATAAAAAATTGTTAATTTTCAGTTTTTAATATGCCCTACAAATGTCTGAAACTATTTGTTCAATTGCAAATTAAAACACTAAAATTATTAACCACAATCGTTTTAAATTGTTAGTTAATAACAATAAGTTTTATGAAATATTTCACAAGTTGTTTATTTCCTGATAATTAAAAAACAATTCCTCAAAAGAGTCGATTTTTAATTGATAAATATTTATTCTGATTAAAAATAAGGTAAGCTCCTTTGTGAGAAATAAAATTAATTCAGAGAAAATATTGAAATACCTAAAATCATATATTTGTAGATAAAACAAAATATTATGAGATACTTACCTATCGATAAACAACTCTTTGTTGATAACCGCAAAAATTTCAGTAAACAACTTAAAGAAAACTCGATGGCTTTATTTTTTTCTGCCGATCAGTCGCCACGAAATGGCGATCAATTTCATCCTTTCCGCCAGCAAAGCGATTTGTTTTATTTAAGTGGAATTGATCAGGAGAAAAGTATTTTAATAATTGCCCCCGATCATCCTAATAAATCATTGAGAGAATGCTTGTTTTTATTAAAAACCAATGAAACAATTGCCAAATGGGAAGGTCATAAATATACCAAGGAAGAGGCAAAAACATGTTCCGGTATAGAAAGTGTTTTCTGGCTTGAAGATTTTGATTTTAATTTGAATGAAATAATGTCGGAATGCGATAATGTATATTTAAATCGTAATGAATATCCAAAATTTTTCCCTGAGGTAGAGGAGAAAAATCACAGGGAAGGTGATGCAATCAAGAATAAATTTCCTTTGCACAATTATTATAGAACTGCCCCCATAATGGCTCAACTAAGAGGAGTGAAATCCGATATCGAAAAGAAGCTTATTGAAAAAGCGTGTAATATAACTGATAAGGCTTTCCGCCAGGTTCTTAAAACCACAAAACCAGGAATTTTTGAATTCGAAGTGCAAGCCGAAGTTGATTATGTTTTTACAAAAAACCGAGCCAATGGCCATGGATATGCACCTATCATTGCTTCCGGAAAAAACGCCTGTGTTTTGCATTATATTGAAAATAACGACGAATGTAAAGATGGCGATTTATTACTCATGGATTTTGGCGCCGAATATGCAAACTATACGGCTGACATGAGCCGAACCATCCCCGTAAACGGGAAATTTTCTGAAAGGCAAAAGCAGTGTTATAATGCTGTTTTATATGTGTTTAAAGAATTGAAAAAACTGTATGTTAAAGGCAATACAAGCACTATGATTAACCAAAAGGCCAATGAGTTAATGGAAAAAGAGATGGTAAAACTTGGCTTGTTTACTGAAAAAGAAATAAAGAATCAGGATGCCGAAAGTCCACTATATAAAAAATATTTTATGCATGGAGTTTGTCATCCTATTGGGTTGGACGTACATGATATTGGCTCGAAACATCGTCCCTTCGAAGCCGGAATGATACTCACCTGCGAACCGGGTATTTACATACCGGAAGAAAATATTGGAATCCGTATTGAAAATGATATTCTCATTACGGAAACTGCTCCTGTTGATATGATGAAGAACATTCCGATTGAAGTAGATGAGATAGAAGACCTAATGAAATAGGAAGAAAATATCTTAGTAATAAGAAATAGTTTAACAATACTTAAGCACACTTTCTTAAAGTTACAACCTATTTTTTCGTAATTTTACATTTTAAAGTTAAAACCACATAAAGAATATATATATGTTTAATAAAGAAGTTTATATCGACCGAAGAAATCGTTTAAAAAAAGAAATCAAATCAGGTATAGCATTGTTTTTAGGAAATGTAGATGCTGCATTTAATTATCCTGCAAACCAATATCATTTCCGACAGGATAGTCATTTTCTTTACTTTTTCGGTTTACAAAATCCGGGATTCGCAGGTGTTATAGATTTTGATAACGATAAAGATTATGTTTTTGGAAATGACTTCGACATAGATGATATTATCTGGATGGGAGTTCAGCCAAAGGTTTCTGATTTGGCAGCAAAAGCTGGAGTTGAAAATACTGCACCTTATAATGAATTGGCAAAAATTGTTGCAAAAGCAAAATATGAAGGCAAAAAGGTTCATTATCTGCCTCCTTACAGAGGTGAAACAACCATCGAAATATCTAATTTATTAGGTATAGCTAATGCAGATGTTAAACCGGGTGCTTCTGTAGAACTTATAAAAGCAGTTGTAAAACTTAAAGAAATTAAAGACGAATATGAAATTGCGGAAATAGAAAAGGCTGTAGAAACTGCTTATGAGATGCATACAACTTCCATGAAAATGGCAATGCCGGGAACTGTTGAACAGGAAATTGCAGGGACTATCGAAGGTATTTCTCTGGCAAAAGGTGGCCCGGTTTCATTTCCTATTATTTTAAGTCAGGATGGACAAACTTTGCACAATCATAATCATGATAATGTACTGGAAGTAGGCAGGATGATGGTAACCGACGGTGGAGCGGAAACTCATGAATGCTACTCCAGTGATATAACAAGGACTGTTCCCGTTGGAGGCAAATTCAATGAGCGTCAGGCAGAAATTTATCAAATAGTTTATGATGCTAATATGGCTGCCATTGAGGCTATTAAACCAGGTGTAAAATACCGTGACATTCATTTTCTGGCAGCAAAAGTTATTATAGAAGGATTGAAAAAGGCTGGCATAATGAAAGGCGATGTTGAAGAAGCTTTAAAAGCTGAAGCACATACTTTATTTATGCCTCACGGACTGGGTCATCAAATGGGTATGGACGTTCATGATATGGAAGGTTTAGGTGAAGATTATGTTGGTTACGATGAAAATACCAAGCGTGCAACCACTTTCGGAACAGCCTATCTTCGTCTTGGTAAAGAATTAAAAACCGGCATGGTTCTAACAGTTGAACCCGGTATTTACTTTATCCCCGACCTCATCGATCAATTTAAGGCAGAAGGAAAATTTACCGACTTCGTTAACTACGATAAAGTTGAAACCTATAAAGACTTTGGAGGTATTCGCATAGAAGATGATATTTTGGTAACCGAATCAGGATACAGAGTTCTTGGAAAACCAATTCCAAAAACTATTGCTGAGATTGAGGCTATAATGGCGCAAGGATAAATAACAATCTATAAAATATAAAAAGCCCCATTCAACTTATAAGTTGAATGGGGCTTTTGTTTTTTAGAATTTCTATCCCGGAGTATTACTCCTCCAGTTCTTCTTTATTCAGATTATAGATTTTTTTGCCAACATAAATGCCAGCCAAACCTAATAAAATAAATGTTCCTCCTCCTATGGGGGCTCCTCCTCCAATAGGATCGCCACCTCCTGTTGGGTCGCCTCCTGGATCACCAGGTCCAGTAGTACCAAATGTTGCAAGTGAAATACAAATAAACAAGACGATTAATATATTTTTTATTTTTTTCATGTCTAAAATTATTAAGGCTATTGAACAAAAACTTTTTTAACTACTATGCTACTCTCTCTTACAACCTTTACTATCAGATATGAGTTGCTTACATTTACTGGTATTTTTACCATGATAGAATTATCTGTTTTCCGGAAGTCTATTTGCCTTCCATATATATCAAATATTTGAATATGAGCATTTAACAGACTTTCATTATCAATAGACTTTAGATAAATTTCTTTTTTCCATGAATAAATAATTAAATCTGAACTTAATTCTTTGTCTTCAACACCAAGTATTTTAGGATTGAAATGAACTAAAAAGCGATCAGGATCATCATTCATTAATGCGTTGAAAGAATAGATAGGATTCAAGTTCATATCCTGTATTTTATTCAGATGTAAATCTTCTAATAATACATCCACCTCATCTAGATACTTTTGATCTTTAAATAATAAAGAATATGTACCCGGAATTCTGGCTTCAAAGTTTAGTGGTATTGATTTACCATCATTACCAATTTCACTTACAGCCATTATACTCAAATCAAAATCATTGATATGAGAATAAAGTTGAGGTGCATTACCATCTCCAAATCTTTTAAATGCATCCCATCCGTCTTCATAATCATCAGTAAATTCCTCAGAAAAAGTAAACCATACTTCATCAGTTTTTTCATCTTTTCCTGTCTGGAATACTGCATAAGGTGGACCTTCATAAGTTTCACCTCCTGCTTTTGAATATGCTGCAGACGACTGCACTCTTGCAAGTTTTGGAATTGTTAAAGAAGGTGATGCTGCTGTTGTTCTAACGAAAAATCCTTGTCCTACCGGAACTATTCCATTAGGTAAACTTCCTAATCCGTTTGAATTACGTGTAAGATAATTGCTTCCATCTTTCCAAACATAAATGGTCCCATCGATATTTGTTTTTGTCCATCCTCCCTGATCCCAGTCGATAGGGCATGGGAAAGGATTAGCAACCAAATTATACCCATGGCTGGCATCGGTGAATGCTAATGCAGGTGTTGAAGCATTAGTTAATGTAAGGTCGGTAGCCTTAGTGGTTCCAGTAAATGTAGCAGTAACATTATTTCCGGTTTCTACCCATGTGGCAAATCCACCACCAAATGGCATGGAAGTGCTAATATCAGTAATATATGTCCATGTATCTGAACTTTCATTGTATGATTTTAACCATACATCAGGTGCTCCATTAAAGTAAAGATTATTAACTGTTGCCCCGTTTACCGGTGCTCCCATCAAGTGCCATTTACCCCCAGATAGATAGCGTTTAACTGTGGCATTAATTCCATCGGTATTTGTAAGTAATGATCCCGTTGCTGAAGAAGAAGATTCTATTACAATACCTGAAGTTCCTGCATTGTTTGTTAAGGTTCCATCAACTGTTAAATGACCGGATATTGTTAAACTGGCTCCTGACTCTATCGTTAAGTCGTAAACCTGCGCATCTGTTGTTCCGGAACCAATTACCGGAAATACTCCACCAGAAGGTGATGTTGGAATGCTTACATTATTTAAAGAAGTAGGAACGGAACTCCCGCTCCAGTTTCCTGCTGTGGCCCAATCGGTTGACGAGGCCCCTGTCCAGTTATTTGAAGATGCGGTGATATTTACACTATAGTCTTCTACTTCACCATTAGAAGTTGTTCCACAACTGCTGCAAGTTGTTCCATAAAATTTAGTCCTGATTCTCATTCTGGTTGACCCCAACAAAGCTGTTGCTGGGACATTAATTGTAAAGGTACCTTCACCCCCATTATTAGTTCCACATAAAACCTCCTCATCAGTATCATCAAAATCACCATCATGATTCCAGTCAACCCATATAGCTAGATCTAGATCGGGATCAGTATATGGAGAAGTAACAATTATTGAATTAGTTGAGGATACAATAATATCAGTTGATTGGGCTGTATAATCCCCATATAATGTAGATCCTGTAGAATTATCTATGGTGCCTAATTGAACACGACTTATCGAGCCATAACCATTTCCTGAGGTAGCACTACAATATGTATTCGACGTTCCAACTGTTATATATCCCACTTTGGTTTCTGTATCATTTCCGTTTGCATTCTGCACATACAAACTAACCTGATATGCACCTGCAGCAGTGAACTTAACAATTGGTTCAGCAGATGTTGCTGATGTGCCATTTAAATATGTAACTGTTGCCGGTGTAAATGTCCATAAATAACTAGTAGGATCGTTAATAGTTAAGTCGGTAAAATTTACTGTTTGATCCACCACCGGTGTAACATCATCTACTATAAAGTCGGTAACAGGTGCTGCTGTTGAAGGTGAATACAATTCAGATTCCCATAAACCTCTTCCAAAAGTTGCTGCCCGCAAACGGCTTAGGTTTGAAGACGTTGAATTATAATATATTTCAAGTTCTGCCACAACAACATTTGGTAAGCCTGTATTATAGACTACCCAATCGGCAGTGCCTACTTTGACATAAACACCTACATCTGTTCCGGCATAAAGTTCATTTTCCGCAGTATTTTGTTTATTTTCTATTACACACATTACAGGTATACTTGGTAAACCAGTAGAAATGCTTGCCCAGGTACTTCCTCCATCAGTGGATTCATAAACACCAAGGCTGTTATAACCTCCAAAAGAAACCCAAATAGTTGATGGGTCATCACTTTTTACAGAGATATAGGTAATATTCGCCGAGCCCACAGGTAGGGATCCCGTAACATTAGTCCAGTTAGTGCCACCATTAGTGGTTGCATAAAGAATAGTTTGTGTGGCAGCATAAATATATGCCGAATTGGAAGGTGCCACTGCCAGTGACCTTAGAGTACTACCAGCCCATGTACTAATCTTAGTCCATGCTGTACCTTGGTTTGTTGATTTCCAAACATCAGAGTAACCAGCATACAATGTAGTATTAGTATTTGGGTCAATTGAATAAGGAGTTACCCAGGCGCCTGAACCAGATGACCCAGGAGTAATTGTTGTTTGGTTTGCCCAACTATCGGTTGTACGGTAAAGTGTCCCTTGAACATATGTTGCGTATTGCGTGTTTACATTAGTATGGTCTATAGCGCATTCCATTCCATCACCGCCTGTTACATCAGACCATGTTCCGGAAGATAAATATTTTGATCCATTATCCTGTAAGCCCCCAATTATGCTTCCTGAGGATGTCTGAGAAACACCCAGTCTGTACAACTGGCTAATCACCATATTGGAACTTTTATCCGTCCATGTGCTACCGCCATCGGTGGTTTTATAAATACCGCCATCATTTCCCTCATATAATGTGGAGTTTCCGTTTTGGAATCCTAAGAAATGTTTGTCGGCATGCACGACTGGAGAACCACAACTATTATAGGTTGAACCTGATGTCCACATATTATTAGAACTCCAGCTAGTTCCTCCATTTGTTGATTTCCATGTATTAACACCTCCAACATAAACTGTATTTACATCGTTTGGGTCGGCAGCAATTGCTAAATCATATGAACCCTGTGTGTCGTTACCTGAACCGAGGCAATAATATCCTAACATATTATTGCCTGAAACAGTTCCATCAAAGACTTTTGTATAGGTGGCTCCACTGTCGGTTGATTTATAAATACCGTCTAAACCAGTGCCACCATTGGCTACAGCATAAACCACTGTCGGGTCATCTGCAGAAACCGCTAATTGAACCCTTGAACCTCCGGTTGTTCCAACTGAGGCCCATGAGGCACCTGAATTTGTGGAAAGATAAATTGTTCCGGTCCGGGTTGCCCCATACATAACAGAAGGATCACCTGGTTTAAATTCCATGCTGATAAATTCAGCACCAGTCCATATACTTGGCCAGGTTATTCCACCATCTGTGGTTTTATAAAGGCCTGCAGAGGTGGCTGCATAAAGCGTTGTAGAGGTGTTAGGATCTATCAATAAACGATTTGTAGATCTTTGTTGGCTGGTTGTAAACGTTAAGCCAGTAGTTGACCAAGAACTACCGCCATCTGTGGATTTTAACACCCCTATGGAATTATTGTCCCTATTTTGTCCACCACTTAAAGAGTGCATACTTCCTCCATCACGGTCGCCTGTTGCAATATAAACAACATCGTTATCAGTTGTAGCTCCGGCAATAACTATTATATCACTAACACCCAGTACAGCATTAGCATCAGTGAGCACAGACCAACTGCCACCATCGTCCGTAGTCTTCCATAATCCACCAGAAGGTGATCCAGCGTACAGAGTGTTATTATCACCTGTTCTGAAGCCTACAACATTTATCCTGCCTATACCAGCATAGCCGCCAGTTGTACTATTCGGACCTAAACTTTGCCAGTTGCCACTAAGGTTTCGGCCGGCATTGGATTGTCGTTCCTTGTAAAACGCGGCTTTGTCAAAACGCGGAAAAGCACCGGTTTGCTTATCTACCCGGCTCTCCCAATAATATTCCCAGCGTTTAAATTGTTTCCAGCCTGCTGCTTTTTTTCTTTCGCCATTTTCAATGTAGTAACCATTTACTACATTTTTTGGTCCCCAATAATCATTAAACTCTTGTTGTAATTCAAAAAATGATTTTTCATTAGAAGATGAATTGATTTGAGAAAATGATTCATTTGAAATAAATGAGACCACTACTAAGCATAAAACAAGTAGTAACTTTTTCATAAAATAAAAATTTAGTATTAATTGAAGTGAAATTGTAATATGTTGATTTACTTCCTCTTTTAATTAATTAAAATGAGAAAATTCCATATAAAATTGATATTAAAATTCATGGAATTAAATCAGAAAACATTTGTGTGAATTAATATATAATACTTATAAATCACTAGTGAGAATTATATATAGTACTCATATATCATGATTGCGAATGTATACCTATTATAACTATAATATACTGTTTTTGTGTTATTTAACAAAACAATAACATATGTTGGTTAACTAAACAGGCTCTAAGTTGTAATTAGTTTTGGGTTTTGCATTTCTAAAATAATGTATATTTATCAATCTGATAAAATAATATTTTCTAATTTTTACTTTGT
>JBFFLX010000020.1:0-33280 GCA_041554435.1 Bacteroidales bacterium | reverse complement strand
GGAGTCGTCGCCGAACTTCTAAAAGCCTGTACTTTAACTAGTACAGGCTTTTTTTTTGACCTTTTTTATTCAAAATTTACCCCTCCTTTCTTCTCAATTAATAATGTGAATATTTTGATCAAGATTCACATCGCATCATTCCGATCAGCCAGGCAAAGAGTTTACTAATAAAACCAGACTGTTTGTCCCAAAGCATTTTTAAGTCATAAATCCCCAAGAGTAAAGTTCATTATTATTCTTGTGAAGAAAGGGAGGGAAAAAATCTACCTTAACACCCAAATTAACCATTTCTCTTGATAATAATCCCATATTTTCAACTAAATATCATACCTTTAATTACTGGATAATTAGCAATAATAATAAACATTTCTTTACCTTAATAATGGAGTATACAGAAAAACTTTTTGTTATTTTTGAAATCCAGCGAACTTTTATTCATTAAATGACGTCTATACTTTATAGATTATGATTTATAATATTATTGTAGTATATTTTCGGTTTTTAAAACAGAGAATAATGTATTGTAAAATGAGTTAATTTAAAATTATTATTTTTAAGCAGAAGTGTTGACCTATTTAAGAATTTGCGTAAATTGGTCAATTATTTTTACCAAATCTAACATTATAGCACATTAAAGTAAAATGATATGAAGCGAAGATTTTTACCTTTAAGTTTGTTTTTGATTTTCACTATGTTAGGAGGACTATTATTGAGTTCTTCAAATGTAATGCAAAGCAGAAAGTATGTCGAAAGGTCTAACCTAAATGATGCACTTTCTTATGGAAACAAGCAATCGGCAGAATATTTAAAACTGTTAAGAAACAATCAAAATACTGGTTTAATCAATCCGAAGGATTTGATTGAAGTTCAAAATCAGTTATCAGAAATGAAATTTAATAGATCAGGTTTCGATATGGAATGGACTGAATTAGGACCTGATAACTTTGGTGGACGAACACGAGCAATTGTTTTTGACAACCGAGACAGTGAAGGAAAAACAGCAATTGCAGGTGCTGTTGGAGGTGGATTATGGAAAACTACCAATTCGGGTACATCTTGGTCCAAAATTAATACAGAATCTGCTAACTTAAATGTTAGTTGTATGATTCAAACCAATGATGGCGATATTTACGCCGGAACAGGAGAGAGTTTCTCATCTCAAGAACATTCTGGCATTGGCCAAATGGGATATTCCTCAGGCTTTATGGGCAAAGGATTATATAAATCAACCGATGGAGAAACCTTTACTCTTATTAATTCAACCAAACCAACTTTGAATAATGAAGATGCAGACTTTGCTTTCATTAATGAAGTAGCATTTGATGAAACAAAATCTGTTATATATACTTCAACCAATAACGGGTTAAAATATTCAAGTGACGGAGGAGGTAGTTGGTCTACCGCAAAAGATACTGAGGGAAATGAGTTAATTGAAAACTCAACTGATGTTCATGCCTCAACAAGTGGCCTGGTAATAGCAGCAGTTAATAATTTGGCTTATGTTTCTTTTGATGGAAGCCCTGACAATTTTCTTTTGAGATCATATGATGATTCAACAGGTATGTTACCGGTGACAAATGTAAAACGAATCGAATTTGCCATCGCACCCTCTGATGAAAATGTTATTTATGCCAGCCTGGTAAATCAGTTTGAAGAAATATATAATGTATATCGTTCAGAAAACAAAGGCGAAAGTTGGGATATTGTTATGCCTGGCTCCGAATCACTTAATGTTTTGGGCGGAAAAGGTGTATATAATAATACAATTAAAGTCTACCCCGATAATCCAAATAAAATTCTTGTTGGAGGAAATAGCCTTTGGTTAGGAGAATCAACAGATCAAGGAGGATTTTTCGCATGGGAATCCATATCACAAGGATTTTTTAACCTTTCAGATGATTATCTCCATATAGGTGTACATAATGTAGCATTTAGTGGAAATTCATCAAATAAAATACTTATTGGAACAGACGGCGGTATTTACATTGGAAAATTAAGTGGAGGCCAATATACTTACACTACTGGAAACAGAGATTATATTACCACTCAATTTTACGCTGTTGGATACTCTGGCGTACCTAATTATGTTATTGGTGGAGCTCAGGGAAATGGATCCATTTTAATAACCGGTACAGGTAACACTGTTAAACAAGGTAAAGAAATAATGGGTACAGGTATTGCTTTCCAGGATGGAGATGATGGAGGTCCTGCAGTAATTTCTCAAATTAATAAAAATGTAATTGTTGCCAGTACTACTTTTGGCGATGTTAGAAGATCAGACGATGCAGGAGAAAATTATTCTACTAATAGTCAATTCCTTGATGGAATAGGTAATGTAAATGCCTTTAAAACACCAATGGCATTATGGGAAAGTTTTGATAATCCAAATAGTAGAGATTCTATTACATTTTTCAACAGGACAGGAGAAACTATTGGTCAGGGAACAAACACCATGGCAAATAGTGCAAATAGCGATCAACCATTCTATTTTGATATGCCTTATAACTTATCAAATGGCGACTCCATTAGAATTGTAGATCCTGTTTCATCAAGATTCTTCCTGGCAACTGCAAACCATATATATATGATTAGCGATCTTCATAATTTTGCTAAAACACCTGATTGGTGGGAAATAGCAAATAATGATTTTACTGATTTTGGAGGAATTCCTCATTGTATTGCATATTCAAGTGATGCAAATCATGTTTTTGTTGGCACACAAAGTGGTGAACTTTTCCGAATTTCAAATCTGGCATTAGCATATAATTTTGATCGTGCAGATGTTAGCAGCCCTTCATGTATAGTTTCAGTTGAGAAAATCCCTATTTATGAAGTAGGTACAACCGATGAAATATCTCAAATTATAACATCCATATCTGTTGATCCAAAAAATTCTAATAATATTCTTGTTACTTTAGGTAATTACGGAAATGATCAGTATCTAATGTATAGTACAAATGCTCTTGCACAAACTCCTTCTTTCGAATCGAAACAAGGTAACTTGCCAAAGATGCCTGTATATTCATCAGTTATTGAAATGAAAGATAATAAGATTGCAATTATTGGAACTGAAAATGGAATATTTAGCACATCTAATATTACCGCAGCAAACCCAAATTGGGAGGCAGATTATTCAACAATGGGTTCAGTACCAGTATTTGATTTAAAACAGCAGTTGATTGGAAAAGAAAAAATAACTGTTACCGTTGGTGATGAAGAAGTAGTTTATGAAGGTGTTCATAATAAAGGACTAATATATGCTGCATCCTTTGGTCGTGGATTGTTATATTCTTCAAAATTCTGGCAACCAGCTGTAGGTATTAATGAAATTGAAGATAATAGTTCTAAATATCTAAGTCTAAATGTATATCCAAATCCAGCAAGCGATATTATAAATATCAGTATCACTGCTGATAATGATGGAAATGCGCAATTATCAATATATGATTTGAGTGGAAAATTACTTGTAGATACGGAAAAAGTAATAGTAAAAGGTGAAAATACTTTAAGTCTGGATATAAGTTTCCTTAAAAATGGAACCTATATTCTAAAAACCGTTGATGAAGGAAAAGTATATTCAAATAAAATTACAATAAATTAAATTTTTGAAAAAAGAAAATAATTCAGATATGAGAAATCTATATTCAATTTTAAGTCTAATAATGATACTCTTTACTGTATCTGTTTTCGGGCAAGATAGGGTTTACGCCCCATCCTTGAGTTTACCGGAAAATGGAGAAGTAGAGTTAGCACCAAATGTTATACTAGATTGGAATGCGGTAACCGGCGAAACCCTGGAGGTTTTATATGAATTGCAAATTGCAACTCAAGCTGACTTCAGTGATGCGATTACCTTCCCAAAATCAGAAGTAACTGCAAAAGAAATGGTAGATCTTTATTTTGGTCAAACTTATTTCTGGAGAGTTAGAGCCTATGATGGTGATGATATTTCTGATTGGTCAGAAGAGTGGTCTTTTACTACTGCAATCACCGTTACTTTAGCAACCCCAAATAATGGATCTATGGTTTTCGCCAATCCAAAAGTTACCTGGGAGGAACTAACTGGACTGGTTAAATATCAAATACAAATCGACACATCATATATTTGGAATAAAGTTGAACTTGCAAATAATGATGATATTTTCGGTTCATATATAGTGAACGAAAATAATATGTGGTTAGTTGGTAATAATGGCTTAGTAATGCATTATGATGGAACTGAATGGACTAGTATGGATGCTGGTGTAAGCGAAGCCTTTAATGACGTATTCTTTGTTGATGAAAGTCATGGCTATATTGTAGGTGATAATGGCTCTTTCCTATCATATGATGGAAGTGCATGGACAAGTATGGATGCAGGTACTACTGAAAACTTGAGAGGAGTTGCTTTTGCTGATGCCGATAATGGTTATGCAGTTGGCGATGGCGGAGTAATTGTCAAATATAGCTCAGGAGTATTTTCAACTGAGGTTGCTAGCGATGGTTCTAATGATATTGATGAAGACTATTATGGTATTTCCATAGTTGATGCTAATAATTATTGGGCTTGTGGAACTGGCAATATAGTTATCAATTATGATGGTACTAACTGGACCGGATCTGAGGCAGGAACAAAAGATCATTATGGAATATGGTTTAATTCGGCAACTGATGGTTGGCTAGCGTCAAAATCAGGTAGAATTAATCATTATAATGGAACCGAATGGATAGAATACGAAACTTCCAGCAAACACCTTTATGGAATTGCTTTCGATGGTGGAACATCATATGCTGTAGGTAAAGATGGTGTTATGTGGACATTTAATGGTTCTGATTGGCAACAACTTGCTTCAGGTACCACTAACGATATAAATACAATATTTTTAAAAGATGGTTATGGTATTGCTGCCGGTGAAGGTGGAGTACTAATTAATAAAGCCGGTGAAGGATTTAATAGTCCTTGGAGTAAAATTATTAGTGTAAATCCAGATTCTACAAATTATCAATTTGGTAATCTATTATTCGGAAAATCATTCTACTATAGGGTTAGAGGTATTACTAATCTTGATACCTCTGTATGGTCAGGAGCAAAATCTATGGAATCTTATAAGTACCCTGAGTTGGATTCACCTTCTGATGGCTCCTCTGATGAGCAATTAGAAATTGTATTTGAATGGACTGAATACGAAGGGGTTACAAGATATTATATTGAAGTTTCCAAATTTGAAGATTTCTCGTCTTCTCTAAACTATATTGTCGACTCTACCTCTTTAAAGATAAGTGGTTTTAATTTTTCGGAAGAATACTTCTGGAGAGTAAAAGCAGAGCATCCGGATGCTATTTCTGATTGGACAGAACCATTCTCTTTCACTACAGTTGATAATATTACCTTAGTATCACCGCAAAATAATGCAACAGACATAACAAGAAGTGTGAGATTTACATGGGAAGAAGTTCTTGGAGCTGTAGCTTACCAGATATTTATTGATAAAGATCAAAACTTCACCAACCCGGAAACTGCTTATGTTGAAGACACATACTACCAATCGGTTAGTCCTTTGGATGAAAAGGAAATTTACTTTTGGAAAGTTAGAGGCGTGGCAGGTTTAGATACTTCTTCATGGAGCCAGGTGTGGTCTTTCGAAGTTGAAGGTCCGGATGCTATTAAAGATGTTTTTAGTGATAAGTCAATAGAACTATATCCTAATCCAACAAATGGTAATTTTAGTATTGAAATAAATAGTAGCGATGTAGCTGACTATCAAATTGTGATTACTGACATAAGTGGTAAAGAAATTTACAATTCTTATTACACATCTGAAGTAGGAATCAATGTAGTTAAACTAAATCTTAATGATAGGTTGTCCAAAGGAGTTTATATGATAAATGTAAAACGTGATAATATTTCGGTCAACAAGAAGTTATTTAAGAACTAAAAAATAAAAAGTAAACATAATTGAAAAGGGCGGTTATTTGATCGCCCTTTTTTTTATTGTCATTTTGCCAACAACAATTTTGAGAATTATTTTGAATATCGGGAATTAGTGAATAAGTAAATTTGATATAAGAATGGTAAAAACAATTAGTATTTATTAAAGCGCTTACCTAAACTAAAACTTAAGAATAATTGTGGAAAAACAATACTATTTGGGTTATAAGCCATTACTGAAACACCATAGGGTAAAGCATCAACTAAAAGGCCAATTTCTACAACTTTCATTTTTGTAGGATCTATACCAAATTCAAAATTAAGACCTATTTTACCATAAATGCCTGGATGAATAGTTATCTCACCCAGTCCCTTTGAAAATGGAGCACGTCCAAACTCATCAAGCCAATCGCGCTGTGCAGGATCTTCATTGTAAATTTTAGTCACTCGCTCATAGGCTTCTGTATTACCAACCTGGTAAATTACATAAAGATAATACGGCTTTGCTAATCCTAAACTAATTCCTCCACCATACATAAAACGAACTTCTACCCCACCCCAATATGGCTTTCTGTTTAAAAGTTGTTTTTTAATAATTCCAGCTCTCAAGAAAAAAACATCATTCTTTTTGCCATAAACATATCGTCTGGCTCCTTGGTAAGGTTTTTGGATTTTGTATTGTTTGAAAGACTTCAAATACGAAAAATCAAATTCCCACATTCTTGTGGAAAAATAACTAAGACGCTTCCCGCTACGATACTGTATTCCAAAACCCAGATTATTAAATTCAACACCATAAGTTTTATTTCTCTGGTATAAAACTTTAAATTCTGTAGTATCGATATATTCTGTATCAAACTGAGCTGTTGCATCAATGCCATAAAACAGCATTGCAAAGAAAAGTAATATGTAAAAACGACTTTTCATATACAACTATTATTAAACCCTAAGGTTAACAAAAAGAAAGCGAGAAATACAGACTCCTAGTATTTTGATTCTTTCTGATACTTGTGAGTCTCTCCGTAAGCTGCACATTTACTGGATGATGTACATGAAGTAGCAAATGCTATTAGTACAACAATTGCGGAGATAAGTATTATTAATTTCTTCATAAATTTCAATATCTTAAAATAATATTTCCTATTAAAGTATGTATGACAAAGAAAAACAGATTTTATCTAAATAACAAGCATTTTCGAAGAATATTGTTAAGTTTACACAAAAAATATTTAAGTGAATCCACAATTAGAAGAAAGTTGGCTTGAAGCCCTAAGAGAAGAGTTTGAAAAAGAGTATTTTTTCAATTTAAAGAATTTTCTAAAGGAAGAAAAGACAAAGTTTACTGTTTATCCTGCAGGGAACAATATCTTTAACGCTTTCAACCTTTGTCCACTTTATTCAGTAAAAGTTGTCATCATTGGACAAGATCCATATCATGGCCCAAATCAAGCCCATGGTTTATGTTTTTCAGTACCAAATGGAATTGCTCTCCCTCCTTCATTAAGAAATATTTATAAAGAACTAAATAATGATCTAGGAATACCTATTACAAAAACCGGAAATTTGGAAAAATGGGCCAAACAAGGAGTACTACTGTTAAACTCAATTCTAACTGTAAGAGCCAATGAAGCTGCCTCACATCATAATAAAGGATGGGAAACATTTACAGACAAAGCCATTAAAACAATTTCAGATTTAAGAGCAGGAGTAGTTTTTCTTTTATGGGGTAATTATGCAATTAATAAGCGTAAACTTATTGATGAGCAAAAACACTTTGTTTTTACAAGTGTGCACCCTTCTCCTTTGTCTGCCAGCCGTGGTTTCTTTGGGAATAAACACTTTTCAAAAACAAATAACATTCTGAAAGAAAACCAATTAGGCGAAATAGACTGGAATCCAGTTGATTAAGAATTTAAAACCAAACGGGCCAAATAATTAAAGTGGTCACCTTCTAATAATAACTCACAATCATATCCTTCCTCTTCAGCATAAAACTTTAACTGAGTGAAATCGATATATAACCATTTAAATGTCTCAGATTTTAAAGTATTATACTCAAAATTATATTTCACTATCCCATAATAATCATCGCTTAAGTCTATTAAATATGAGCCGTCCTCTTCCTCATATAAATACATAATATCAGAAGAATCCAAAATAATACTACCACCTGGATTAAGAATATTTTTCGCATGCTTTAAAAAAATCTGTAATCCTTCAAAGTCACCAGTTAATCCAACTCCATTCATTAACAATAAAAGGGTATCGAATTTATCACCTGAAAACTTATAAATATCTTCTGTGATGGTATTTTTAACACCTCTTTGGTTTATTATATTAACCAAACCTGGTTTAATTTCCAGAGCGGTTACATCAAAGCCATTTTCCTGCAAAATAAGCGAATGTGATCCTGTCCCTGCACCAATGTCGAGCACTCGGCCGTTACATAAAGCCAACGCACGCTTTTCCAGTTCAGGCATATCAGAAAACGGCCTGAAAAAATATGAAACATTAATCTCTTCAGTATCTGCTTTATTACTATTTATAATAATTTGGGCATCTTTATCTCCATTCATAAAATCTTCACATGCATGTACAAAAGGGTCTTTACGCTTTTCCAAACTCATTGCTTATATATTTTTGAGACAAAATTAATTAAATGAGTGTACAATAATGATGTTAAATGAAATGTTATTTTTGCTTCACATAAAAACTTATAAAATGAAAACTATACAAACAATCTTACTTCTTATACTTATAATTTTTATCTCTGCCTGTAAAAAAGACAGTAAAGATCCGGTTATTCAAGAGCCTGCAATAGATATAAGTAGTTATGTTGCAATGGGAAATTCACTAACAGCAGGTTATGCAGACGGAGCTTTATATAAATCGGGGCAAGAGTATTCCTACGTAAATATAATAGCACAGCAAATGGCACAAGCAGGGGGAAATGGCATTTTTAAAACTCCTTTTATTGAAACAGAAAATGGCGTTTATCCATCAATAGAAAGTACAGGGATTAAATTGCTGACAAAATATGTATTGGCAAACCAAATAATGTGTGATGGCAGCAATATGCTTATGCCGGTGAGAGCAGTTGAAAATCCCGACCAGAGTAAATTAATGGAAGAGTTAATGACTAATATCTCTGCTAATGGACCTTATAACAACTTAGGTGTACCAGGTATAATTGTTTCACATATGATTACTCCTGGCATGGGTTCGGTTAATCCATACTATGGGAGATTTGCTGAAGATTCATCAACTGACAAATTATTGGATGAAGCACAAAAAGTAGAGCCTACCGTTTTTAGCCTTTGGATAGGAAATAACGATGTTTTGGGTTATGCTACTTCTGGCGGGCTTTCCAGTATTACAAGTACAGAAATATTTCAAGTATCCTACAATGCAGTAGTGTCTCATTTGTCAGGCATTACTGAAGGAGGTGTTTTAGCTAATATCCCTGATATTGCATCGGCCGCATTCTTTACAACCATAAAGTATAATGAAATTACTATTGATAATCAGCAAGATGCAGATGCATTAAATACTTATTACACAAACTATAATCAATATATGCAAAACCAGGGGAAAGATTATAGAATTAATTTTTCTACAGGAGAAAATGCTATGTTAATTAGCGATGGCGACATGGATGTTAATCCGGAATACCGTTTCCGTCAAATGAATGAAAATGAACTGGCTTTATTAACTATACCTTACGATTCAATTTTATGTGGAAGTTGGGGAACTTATACGCCCATTACTGATGGCTATATTCTTACAACTAATGAAATAGAAAAGATAGAATTGGCCACCGAAACATTCAATAATATTATAAGTCAAACAGCCACACAAAATGATCTGGCTTTAGTTGATTTTAATAGTTTCATGAAGGAATTGACAGAAAATGGAATAACATCCAATGGCATAAACTTTACAACAGAATTTATTTATGGTAATGCATTTTCACTCGACGGCATTCATTTAACTCCAATGGGTAATGCCCTTGTGGCCAACAAATTCATAGAAAGCCTAAATGAAAAATATTTTACTGCAATTCCTTTGGTTGATGTATCGACTTTTCCTGCAGTAAGTATTCCTCAATAAATCGTTAATATGACTATAACTTCGGAAAACAAAAGAAATAAACTGGTTTTTGCAACCAATAATGAACACAAACTAAAGGAGATTAGGGAAATACTTTCTGGTAGTTTTGAAGTCTTAAGTTTAAAAGACATAGGATTTTATGATGATATAGAAGAAAGCGGCAAAACACTAAACGAAAACGCTTCCATAAAATCGAGGACAATTCATAGTAAATTCAATATTGACGTGTTTGCTGATGATACCGGTCTGGAAGTTGAAATACTTAACAACAAACCGGGAGTATATTCGGCACGTTATGCCGGTGAAGATGGTAACAGTGAGGCTAATATTAAAAAACTGTTGAAAAAACTTGAAATAGAAGAAAACAGAAAAGCCCGATTCAGAACTGTTATTTCATTGATTATTAATAATAAAGAACACTTTTTTGAGGGAATTGTTAATGGCTCTATTTCCAGAAACAAACATGGAGAATCCGGCTTTGGTTACGATCCAGTCTTTTTCCCGCAAGGATATAAAAAATCATTTGCCCAGATGACTTCACAGGAAAAAAATAAAATTAGTCACAGGGCCAGGGCAATGGCAAAACTTATTGATTTCCTTAATAAAGGAAATTTTTAGTTTTTGATAATATTGCTTAAAACAATATTGAAGAATTCCTTTAAACTTAATCCAAATTCCAAAGCCATTTGAGGTAAAATACTTGCTTCTGATATTCCCGGAATGGTGTTAACCTCTAGAAAGTAAAGGTCGCTATCGGTAAAAATATAATCGAAGCGCACAAATCCTTTACAATCCATTTGGTAAAACAAAAAGGCTGATAATGTCTTTATATCCTGTTCAATTTCTTCAGGAACATTTGGTGCAGGGCAAATTTCATCTGCCATTCCTTTAGTGTATTTAGCTTCGTAATCAAAAAACTCATTTTTACTGACAATTTCTGTCAATGGCAAAACTATTAATTCCGATCCCTTTTGTAAAACTCCACAAGCAATCTCTCTTCCATCCACAAATTCTTCAACTAACACTCTGTTATCTGCTTCAAAAGCTATACTAATTGCTTTATCAATTTCTTCAATACTTTTCACCTTACTAATTCCTACACTTGATCCACTTCTGTTGGGTTTGATAAATAATGGTAAGCCAAGAGTTCTTACTATTTTTTCATTATCAATTTTCTCACCCATTACAAATGACATCGACCTGGCTCTATTTATTCCATAGGAACTTACAAACGCATTGCAATTAAACTTATTAAAAGTAAGCGATGATGAGTCTACACCGCTTGAAGTATAAGGAATCCCTATCATATCGAAATACGACTGCAATTTTCCATCTTCTCCAGGAGTACCATGAATGACGTTAAAAATAGCGTCAAACATAACTTTATTATTATTCAACTGCAAAGAAAAATCCTGCATATTTATATTTATTTTATTGCCATCAGCAGTTTTATAGAACCAGTCATTTGGCTCTATAACAATTAAATACGCCTCATACTTATCAGTATCCAAATACTTCTTTACTAGTTTGGCACTTTCTATAGAAACGTCATATTCACCACTAAACCCTCCGCAAACTATTGCAATATTTTTCTTCATTTTATTGATATATTTTCTTAAAGTTCAATTTTAATTCAATTAAATGGATTAAAAATCAAAAGTAAAGTAAAAATATTAGGCTTCCTAAATGTTATTTTTAAAGCAAAAATTTTAAATTATTCAATCCCTAATAATTCTTAACTTTGTGGCTTCTAAAATACAATAATTAGTTAGTAAATTAGTTATCAATCTATGTCCTTTTCCTTATTTATAAAGGATATATAAAATAATAAACAATGGGTTTCTTTTATTTTCTTGGACGTAAGAAATTTTATATCCACTTTCTGATAATTATGGTTTTAATAATTATAATTTTTCTGGGAGTGATGAAAGCATTGGACTATTATACTCAGCATGGCAAAGTTTACCTGGTTCCTGATTTCTATGGAAAAACGGTGGATCAACTTGTTGACAACCATTATGATGAGTATTTTGAACTCTTAGTCATAGATTCGGTTTTTGACAAGAATAATGTGAAAGGTGCTATTGTTATGCAAAATCCGAAATCAGGCTCAAAAGTTAAACAGGGAAGGCATATTTACCTGACTGTTGTGGCCCAACAACCTGAAAAAACTTTCATGCCAAACTTAAAAAACCTTTCTTTAAGGCAAGCAATAGTTACACTGGAAATGAACAAACTTAAAGTTGGTACACTAAACTATGTGGATTATTTTGCAAGAAATGCAGTAATTGATCAAACGATAGATGATGAAATAATTGAAGAAGGAACAGAAATAAATACCGGCACTTCAATCGACTTAACAGTTGGGAAAGGCAGAATGGATGTAAAGGTAAATCTCCCTTTATTAATTGCAAAGAAACCTAAAGCAGTTGTTAATTCATTACATTATGCCTCCCTGAATATTGGAAAGGAATATTTTACAGATATTGAAGACACAACACATGCCAGAGTTTACAAAACTGAGCCCAGTATTTTGACTTCTAAACTTGTGGATTTGGGAACAAAAGTAAATATTTGGTACCGTTCAGATGAGTCTTTTGATTTTGATGAGTATTTATTGAAATTTACCAACGACACTTTAAATATTGATTCAACTTTTATTGATCAAAATATTAAATTGAAAGATGAATATTAGACTAATTTTTACTATATTAATTTTACTGTTTATCAGTAACTTAAGTGCTCAGGAAGTTCTTAACGGACTGGAGTTTAATGAGTCGGTTAAACAAGAAAGTAAAAAGGTATCTGAGGCAATGAGTTTAAAAGTAAACAAAGATACAAATCCCCTTCTCCTCCCCTTTTTTGATGACTTCGCTACCTCTAAAATTTTTCCTGATGAAAATTTGTGGGTAGATCACGATGTTTTTATAAACAGTGATTTTCCTTACAGACCAACAAATATTGGAGTAGCCACTTTTGATGCCATTGATAGCAGCGGTGCAGTATATACTAATGCTGATTGGATTCCCTTTCAGGCCGATTACCTTACATCTAAACCCATAAGACTGGATTCGGTTTTTAATCCTGTTGAAATAAAACTGAGTCCGGCCGACTCAGTATATCTTAGTTTTTATTATCAACCTCAGGGAAGAGGGGAAAAACCCGAAGCATGGGACACTTTAGTTCTGGAGATGAGCCATCCCACCGGGGACACCATTTTTGCATATTATGATTCGATAGATGTAAATGTTGAATATTATTTGAATTATTATAATACAGACACCTTGTTTTCAGGAGACACTTTGTGGTCGCCACCAGGGTGTAATGAGAGCCTTTACATAATTAATTACTCAACCTTAACGGCTAATGATCAATGGGTTAGTGTTATTTGCGATTCGGTTATGAAACCCGAATATGTTTGGGAAAAAGTTTGGAGTACGCAAGGAATGTCGCTTGCAGAGTTTCAGGAAACATACGGAAAAGATTTTTTGCAAGTAATGATACCAATCACTGATACAACTTATTTCACTAAAAATTTCCAGTTCAGGTTCAGAAATTATGCAAGTATTGCAGATGATATTCATCCCACATGGAAAAGCAATGTTGATCAATGGAATCTGGATTATGTATATTTAAATTATGACAGAAAAAACTCGGATACTACTTATCGCAAACTGGTATTTTCTGAAAGACCTCCAAGTTTTCTTAAGAATTACGAGGTTATGCCTTACAGACAATACAGGGCAGGTGGGCCAACTAACACCTTAAAACCAGATTTTCAGATGTTTATATCTAATCTTGACAAGGTTGGACATAATACGAAATACTCTTATTCTTTGCAACAGGTAAATGGTGAATACAGTGCATATTACGATGGAGGAAGTTGCAACTTACCACCTTTCTTTTCCTTCGGCTTTCAGAATTGTGAAACAGGTTGTGGCGCAGCGCATGCTTGCCCTCCTGTATATCCTTTCAATTTCGACTTCAATATAGATACTGCATCCTACATAATAAAGCACTATATAAGCGATTCATCGGAAGCAAACATTTTGGTGGACTCAACAATATATCGTCAGGGATTTTACAATTATTACGCTTATGATGATGGCACACCCGAAAGAGGTTACGGCAATGAATATGCCGGAGCAATGGTTGCATATAGATTTAATTTAAGCAAAGCCGATACTATTTATGGTGTTCAAATGTATTTCAACAAAACACTCAATAATAACAATGAAATCCCATTCGACCTGCTGGTTTTTCAGGATAATAACGGTAAACCCGGTGAAATTGCACTTCGACAGGAAAATCTTGAACCCAAATGGAATGATGGACTATATCAATTTTATACTTATCTGTTTGATGAACCTAAAGTATTAAGCGGAACATTTTATGTTGGATGGGAACAGTTTGAATCAGGCTCATTAAATGTTGGTTTTGATACTCATGCAAACAGTGCTAATAATATATTTTATACTGCAGATGATGTTTGGTATCAGAGTAGTTTTGAAGGTAGTTTGATGATGCGGCCTATTATTGGTAGCATTGGAGGTGAATATGTATTTGGTACAGAAGAAAACAAAGCCCTAATTTCAACTATTAAGTTATTTCCAAACCCGGCTAAAAGTAATTTTAGTATTGATCTAACTAATATCTCACAAGCCGATAAAGCCATAATTAGCATTTATAATGTATATGGTGCTAGGGTTTTTACACAAAAGGGAGTTAAGGAAAAATTTGACGTAAGTAACTTGTCAAGAGGTATTTATATTGTTAAAATAACAGATGGCGCAAGTATTTTCAGCTCAAAACTCATAAAAAATTAATATGATTGAGGAAAAGATAGATAGCACTGATGATGCTGGCGAATTGTATGAACACTATAAATTTGTTGCCGACCCTCGTCAATCGCCACTCCGGGTAGATAAGTTTTTACAAACACGAATTGAAAATGCTTCACGAAATAAAGTACAACAGGCTGCTACTGCAGGTAATGTACTTGTAAATGATAAAGTCGTCAAGTCTAATTATAAGGTAAAACCAGGTGATGTTGTAATAGTAGTAATGTCGACTCCACCAAAAGTGGTGGATATCTTCCCACAGGAATTGGAGTTAAACATTGTATTTGAAGATGATGATGTTATTATTATCGATAAACAAGCTGGTTTAGTTGTACATCCCGGTTTTGGTAACGAAGACTCTACCCTGCTCAACGGACTGATGTATTATTTCGAAAAAACGAATCAAAATATAGAAAATGGTTTCGGCTATTTAGTTCATAGAATAGATAAGGATACATCAGGTTTGCTAATTATTGCTAAAAATGAAATGGCTCAGACAAAACTCGGCAAACAGTTTTACGACCATAGTATAGAAAGAAAATATCAGGCTTTGGTTTGGGGTGATTTTGTGGAAGAAGAAGGTACCATAGAAGGTCATATAGGCAGAAGTTTAAAAGACAGAAGAAAGATGACCGTATTTCCTGGCGGAGAATATGGTAAGCATGCCATTTCACATTATAAGGTATTAAAGCGTTTTGGTTATGTCAGTCTTGTTGAATGTAAATTGGAAACAGGGCGTACACACCAGATAAGAGCCCATTTTAGCCATATAAAGCACCCCTTATTTAATGACGAGAAATATGGTGGAGATCAAATACTTAAGGGCACAACCTTTACTAAGTACAAACAATTTATTCAAAATTGTTTTAAAATAATACCACGACAATCGCTACATGCTTATGTTTTGGGTTTTGTTCATCCTACAACAGGCAAATTACTTCGATTCGAATCCGAGTTACCTGATGATATGAAGCAAGTATTAGAGAAATGGGAAAATTATGCTCAGCATAAAGATTTGTTCGTAGATTAATTTTTTTCTGAATTCTTTACCTCAATTATTTTTGCTGCTATGCTTATGGCAATCTCTGTGGCCGTTTTACTGTTTATACTTATTCCAATTGGGGCATCAACTTTTTCAAATTCACTTTTATCGTATCCCTTTTTAATAAGTTTCTTATAAATGGAATTTATGGTAGTTTTACTTCCCATCATTCCAAGATATTTAATGTTTTTATTCAACATTTGCCTAAGAACTTTATGATCATTCTTATGCTCAAAGGTCATGATAACAACATAAACATTATCACCCTCAGGAACATATTTGGAGGCCTTTTTGTAGGATATTATTTTCTTGGAATTTGCATAATTATTCTGTTTAAAACTATTAAGAGTTTTATCTCTGTCGTCTAAAACAGTGGTATGAAAGCCGAGTCTTTTAAATATTAAACTTAGTTCAACACTAATATGTCCTCCTCCAAATATATATAGATAATCGCTAAAACCAATACGTTCAGTAAACGACCATTGCTTATCATCTGTAATTTTACTTTCATACTTTTTGTTAGCTACTAATTCCCGGTTGAAAAGTATTCCATGCTGACTAAAAACCAATTTTCCGGTGGTAGACTTGGCAATGGACTCTATTAATGGCATATAGGATTTGTCGAAAAGGTAGAAAGCAATTTCCTGAATACCGGTATTAAGTAATTCATCAGGATTTTTCAAATTAGGAGAAGTAAGTAATTGAGTTTTTTTGAAAACATAATTTCGTTTTTTAAACTGCTTTTTCGCCAGTTCTAACATTTCAAATTCCAGCAATCCTCCTCCCAGGCTTCCCTGAAACTTCCCGTCATCAGCAACAGCCATCTTAAATCCATTATGATCAGGACTCGTACCTTTTGAGTCAATTACAATCATCAGTACAACCTCTATATCATTTTTCAGCTTTGAATATATAAACTCCCAAATTTTCATGCTAAGTCCTTGTTTTTTTTTGATGCAATTTATAAAATAAACTCAAATTCAAAATTATTTATTTTAGAATTAATGAAACTCCAGTAAGGGTATTTCACTTTTTAACTGTCGTGTTAATATACAACATAATAATACTCAAGCCCTTTTCTCCTGAGTAATATTATGAAAATAAACCTTTTAATTATATCGCCATGAAAAAGTTATCAATTCTATTTTTGCTTATCGCAATTTTTGCTACAAATTTACTCTACCCGAACGGTGTTGCAATCAAAAATGCTTCGACCAGTGAATACTTTAAATTAATAAGTTCCGACCTTAATATAAATGTTTACGATCAAATAGCAATAGTAACTACTACTCAAAAATTCTTAAATAATACCGGTGTAAAAACTAAAATAAAATATGGATTTCCTTTGGCAGAAAATGCTAATGGTATTAACTTAAGATGGAAACTTGCTGGAGAATGGTATTCAGCAAATATTTCGCCGTCACCACAGGATACAACTTTACCGGGAGGTGGTGGCGGAAACGAAAATCTACAAGAGTTTCTGGGTAATACTCCATTATTTTTTCCACTTGAAGATTCAATTTGGAATGACTCAACTTTAACAATAGAATTAACTTATGTTCAACTACTTCCATACGATTATTATGAGGTTCAGTTTGAATATCCAAACGATTACTCACTTATTCAATCTGACCCATTGGAATATCAAAAAATTAATTTCAATCTTGAATCCCAACGTATTATTACCAATTTAGAAATGTTAAGTCATCAGCCAGATAGCATATTTTTTAATGATAGTGTGGGTAATTTCAATTATTCGGAATACGAAACTGCAGCTACAATAAATTATGAGGCTAAATATGAACTCAGCCCTGATGATTTAGGACTATTTTCTTACAGTACCTTTATTACAGATACCGCATTTAACTGTGATGAGTTTGGAAATGGCTTTTTCACTTTTATTGTTGAACCAGATCCTCAATCGGAAGTTATTGATAAGGTATTTACATTGATTATTGACCGTTCAGGTAGTATGAGTGGAAACAAGATAGTTCAAGCCAGAGATGCAGCAACATATATTGTTGAAAACCTAAACGAAGGAGATTATTTTAATATAGTTGACTTTGCATCAGATGTTTCCAGCCTTTTCGAAGATCATATAGCTTTCGATTTAACTTCTCAGACAACTGCCTTAAGTTATATTGACAATATTATTGATGGTGGTATGACAAACATCTCTGGCGCTTTTTCTACGGCTATTCCAGATTTTGCCTCCAACGATACCACACTTGCCAATATTATTATTTTCCTTACTGATGGTGAAGCTACAGCAGGGATAACAGATACAGAAGGAATTTTGAATCATATTCAAGACTTAATTTCCACAAATGAAGTAAACAACTTACAAATTCACACCTTTGGAATTGGAGATTATACTAATGAGTATTTGCTCTCACAAATAGCATCTCAAAACAATGGTTTAAGTGAATTTTTAGGTAATAATGAGTTAGAAGAAGTAATTACCAAGTTTTATAGAAAAATAAGAAATCCTGTCTTGATAAATACATCTATGGAGGTTACACCTCCACTATTAAGTGAAATATTCCCTGATCCTCTTGATAACCTTTACCTAGGGCAACAATTAGTTATTGTTGGAAGGTATGATACTGCTGCAAATATAAATGTGAATTTTAGTGGTGAAGCATTTGGGCAGCCAACTACTTATAACTACAGTGTTAATTTAGCTGATACAACGATTCCTAACAATCAATTCTTGACTAAAATTTGGGCGAAGAAAAAAATGGATAACCTATTTGTATTATATCATACATACGAGGAAGGTTCGTCGGAAGCTGAAGAAATTAAGGATGAAATTATTGACATCAGCATTTGTTATAATGTGATGAGTCCTTTCACCTCATACACTGGTGGTGGTGGTGGTGGCGGTACTACGTTCATTGAATATGAAAATGTAAACCCCAATTTAAGCGACAATAATACTTTTGCTTCTCCAAACCCATTTACATTGGAAACAACAATTACTTTTTATGTTAATACCTCTGGTGTTAAGGAAGCAACTCTTCAGATTTTTGACGCATTCGGAAGAATTATTAATGTTACAAAAGAAGAACTTTCTGGAAAAGGAGAATATTCAATCCAATGGAATGGAAAAGATATAAATGGAAATCCTATTCCAAAAGGATATTATTTCTATACAGTACAGTTCGGAAATACAACCTTAACTGGTAAGATTGTAAAAATCTAATAATATATTATAAGAATATTAGATTTAAATCTGACTCAAAGCAATTAGTTAGTAAAGTAATTTTATTGAAACTAATTGCTTTGAGTAGTTTACTTCAACCCTAGTTAAACTTGCGCATCCATAATAGCTGATTTTGCGCTAAAAATAATATTAGCATATTGTGATTGAAAGCTTATCTTCGCCGCCTTAATTTTCATAAAATTTATTTTAATGATTTCTATTGACCAACTGGCAGTTGAGTTTGGCGGAACTACTCTTTTTAAAGACATCTCCTTTGCTGTAAATGAGAATGATCGTATAGCACTTATGGGTAAGAATGGGGCTGGAAAATCTACACTATTAAAGATAATTGCCGGAGTTCAAAACCCAAATAATGGAAAAGTTTCTGCACCTAAAGATGCCGTAATAGCGTATTTGCCACAGCATATGATGGCCGAAAGTAATCGTACTGTATTTCAGGAAGCAGCACAGGCTTTTGGTGAGATGCAAAATATGCAAGCCGAATTGAATGAGTTAAACAATCAACTTACCATTAGAACTGATTATGAGTCGGAAGAGTATTATGAAATAATAGAAAAGGTATCTGACCTTAGTGAAAAACTATACAGCCAGGGAGAAATTAACTATGATGCCGAAGTAGAAAAAATACTTCTTGGTTTAGGATTTGAAAGAAATGATTTTAATCGACCAGCAAGTAATTTTAGTGGTGGATGGCGAATGCGTATTGAACTTGCGAAAATATTATTACAAGATCCCGATTTAATACTTCTGGACGAGCCTACCAATCATCTTGATATAGAGTCGGTACAATGGCTTGAAGAATTCCTGATAAATAGTGCTAAAGCTGTTATTGTAATTTCTCATGACCGTGCGTTTATCGACAATATTACAACACGTACCATAGAAGTAACTATGGGTAGAATTTACGATTATAAGGTAAATTACAGTAAATATCTTGAACTTAGAACCGACAGGAGAGTTCATCAACAGAAGGCATTCGATGAGCAGAAGAAATTTATTGCTGACACACAAGTGTTTATTGACAGATTTAAAGGGACATATTCGAAAACATTACAAGTTCAATCGAGGGTAAAAATGCTCGAAAAACTAGAAATCCTTGAGGTTGATGAAATTGACACTTCCCATCTTAAATTGAAATTCCCTCCATCACCTCGTTCAGGTAATTATCCCGTAATTGCCGAAGATGTTGCTAAATCATACAATGATCACTTAGTTTTTAAAAATGCAAGTTTTAGTATTCAGCGAGGCGAGAAAATTGCTTTTGTAGGGAAAAATGGTGAAGGCAAATCAACCTTAGTAAAAGCTATAATGGGCCAAATTAAGCATGAAGGAAACCTTAAACTGGGTCATAATACAATTGTTGGTTATTTTGCGCAGAATGAGGCTAGTTTGCTGGATGAAAGCCTTAGTGTGTTTCAAACCATTGATGATGTAGCCAAGGGTGACATTAGAACTAAAATAAAAGATATTTTAGGTGCATTTATGTTTAGTGGTGATGACTGGGACAAAAGAGTAAAAATCCTTTCAGGTGGGGAAAGAACGCGTTTAGCAATGATAAAATTACTACTTGAACCTGTTAATTTTCTTATCCTTGATGAGCCCACAAATCATCTTGACATGCGCACAAAAGATATTTTGAAACAAGCATTACTCGACTTTGACGGTACATTAATTGTTGTTTCTCACGATCGTGATTTCCTGGATGGACTGGTTAGTAAATGTTATGAATTTGGAAATAAACAAGTTAAAGTTCATTTGGAAGGAATTAAGGAATTTTTAGAACGTAAAAAAATGGAGCATCTAAACGAACTGGAAATCAAAACCAAGAAATAGTAAATACTTAATTTCAATTAGTAAACAAACTCACCATATTGCGATTTAATGGTAAGTTTTTTTGAGCTATTTGCCTCTACTCTTCCAACAATTTTGGCATCCACATTAAAGGATTTGGATATTTCTATTATATCCTGTGCAATACCTTCAGGTACATATAGTTCCATTCTATGTCCCATATTGAAAACCTTATACATTTCTTTCCATTCGGTACCCGATTGTTGCTGTATAAGTTTAAATAGAGGAGGAGTTTCAAACAAGTTATCTTTTATAATATGCAGATTATCAATAAAATGCAATACTTTTGTCTGAGCACCTCCGCTGCAGTGTATTAGTCCATTTATTTTACTACGGTACTTACCTAGAACTTCTTTAATTATTGGAGCATAGGTTCTGGTTGGTGCCAAAACAAGTTTGCCTGCATCAACTCCCTCAACTTCTGTCTTATCGGTTAATTTCATTTTACCCGAATATATTAAATCTTCAGGAATTGATGGATCATAACTTTCCGGGTACTTCTCAGCAATATATTTTGAGAAAACATCATGACGGGCAGAAGTAAGGCCATTACTACCCATTCCTCCATTGTATTCATGCTCATAAGTTGCTCTGCCGGAAGATGATAAGCCAACAATTACGTCTCCTTGTTTAATATTATTCTCTATAATATCCTCCCTCTTAAGACGAGCAGTTACTGTACTGTCAACAATAATTGTTCTCACCAAATCGCCAACATCGGCAGTTTCTCCTCCTGTTAATATCATATTAACTCCCAGATCTCTCATATTGGCTAAGAACGATTCTGTTCCATTTATAATTTCAGCAATTACTTCTCCCGGAATAAGGTTTTTATTCCTACCAATAGTGGATGACAAAAGAATATTATCAGTTGCACCTACACAAAGTAGGTCATCTGTATTCATTACAATAGCATCCTGTGCAATACCTTTCCAAACAGAAATATCACCGGTTTCTTTCCAATACAGATAAGCAAGTGAAGATTTTGTTCCTGCTCCATCAGCATGCATGATATTACAATAATCCTTATTACCACCTAAAACATCAGGAATAACCTTACAAAATGCATTGGGGAATAAGCCTTTATCAAGATCCTTTATTGCTGAATGTACATCTTCTTTTGATGCAGAAACTCCTCTTTTATCGTATCTGGACTGAGACATTAATCAAAAGTTAATTTATTGGAAGTCTTATTAAATTTAAAATCGCCGAACAATTTTAATGCAGAATCACCTAAAACAATTCCGTAACGGATATTATGTTTTACCTTAAGCTTTAAGTTGTTTACTGTTTTATTTGCTATAGTAATTTCAGGGATAATAATTATTGCATTGTCTCTAATGGAGTTATCTACAAGAATTTCGGTAGCATCACCTTCGAAATCTTCTTTGCCAATTGTACCACCTTTTAGCAACATTAATGCTTTGTCGAGCGAAATCATTGCCTCCGAGTGTCTGTCGTAGGCAAACTCTTCATAATAGCCCATAATTACGCATGTGGAAATAAAGGTTCCTGTATTGGTTTCTTCTTTAAACATTGTAGAATTATCATCAGGATTAATTAGTACATTTAGTTCATTAATATCAATATTGGATGCTGAAGGAACATAATCTTTTCTAAGTACTCTGAACTCAGTTCTTCTGTTTAACTGATGAGCAAACTCTTTTTCCTTTTCTGTTGGCAGAGAGTTTATAAATTCTTCGTCAAGTACTGTTCCCTCTTCGAAAGTTAAATCATCCAGAGTTTTTGAGTTTTTGAGTTTTCGCGGAACTATTTCTCCATATCCTTTTGCCACCAATCTACCCGGCTATATCCCTCTGATAATCAAATAATCTACAACCGACTGTGCTCTTCTTTGTGAAAGCACATCATTTCGTTCATCAGAATCTCTTATGTCGGTATGCGATGCCAGTTCTATTACTAAATTAGGGTTATCACGAAGAGTTTGAATAAGTCCTTGCAGTGAATCCTGATATTGAGGTTTCAGATCCCATTTTGCCAGATCGTATAATATGTCGGGCAAAACAACAGGTTCTGCCGGAATTTGGTTTAAAACAATATTTTTTTCAAAATCCTTACTAAATTCTACACCAACAGTGGTAAGTGTGGCTTTACTATTCAGGTAATTTGGCTTACGTACAATAATATCGTAGGTGGTATTTGCATCTACCTGACTATTTCCAAATTTAAAAAACCCTTCAGGATTAGTAATAGTTGAAACTGAAACCCCATTTGATCCAACAAGTTGTACATTGGCATTTTCCACGGCAAATAATGTCCGGTTATCGGTAACAGTTCCTGAAATTGTAAATAATAAAGGAGGCTCTATAAAATACCAAATATCATCTTCTCCCCTACTTCCTTTCCTGTTAGAACTAAGGTAACCATATTCTTCTTCAGGGTGGAATATAATAGCGTAATCATCGTAAGAAGAGTTAATTGGATATTTTAAATTTACAGGTTCTCCCCATTTTCCTGCAGTATCAATAGTAGTCATGAAAATATCAAGGCCACCCATTCCTCCATGACCATCGGAGGCGAAATACAAAGTTGTATCATTTCTTAAAAAAGGAAACATTTCATCGCCAGGAGTATTAACAACATCTCCTATATTCATTGGTCTGCTAAAAGCATCCGTTTTCGATTCCCTCATTGCAACCCATATATCTTTTCCGCCAAAACCACCTTTTCTTGGGGAAGAAAAATAAAGTATCAGTTCACTTTCACTTATTGAAGGTTGTCCTATGGTAGACATCGTATCTATACCATTAATTTCAACCATCTCAGGTTTCTGCCAGTTACGCCCCGACCTACGTGATTTATATATTTGACAACCGGATTCACGTTTTGCATCATTATGACAACGGGTAAAATATAAGGTTTTAAAATCGGTACTTAGCGCAGGAGTTCCTTCATTTGCTTTTGTATTAATTGTTTCCGATTTATCCAGCAAAACCGGTGCCGACCATTCATCTTTTCTATCAAGTTTAGCAACAAAAAGGTCGCTAAAATTCTCACCTGTCCATTCATCGGTTAGTTTACCTGTTGCACCATCGCGGGTTGATCCAAAAACAATTTCATTATAATTCGAACTTGTAAATGCCGCAGCAAAATCGGCTTCTCTTGAGTTTATCTTTTTAATATTACTTACTTCGTATTTCGAAGGATTTTCTATCCATTTTTCTATTAATGCTGCTGACTCAGCACCTGCTTTTCCTCGAGGATCTTCAGGCTCCCTTTCCATATAGGCATGATACTGTTCAATAGCCTCATCATATTTGCCATTAATCTTCAACATATCAGCATATCGTAATAATACTATGGGATTTTTTCTGTCCCATTCTCTTTTCACAAGCATTTTATAAGAAATTTCAGCTCGCTTATAATTAGCGGTAAGCCTGTAACATTCTGCAAGTTGCGATGTAATACGGTTCTTTTCCTCTTTATTTCTTTTTACTTTAGTATATGCTTTTTTATATTTATCGATGGCAACTGAATACTGTAATGCATTAAATGCCTCATCTGCTGCTTTGGCAGGATTACGCTGAGCAAACAGAATAGTAGGTAGTATAAATAGTAAACTTAATACCGCTAGTTTAACTGAATTCATCGACATTATTTTAATTATCTTCATTTCTTGTTTATCAACAACGTATAAAAACGAAAATTATGATTTTCTTTTAGCAGAATTTTCAGGCCCATCGTCAATATCAGGTGTTGCTGTATCTTCTATATTTTGCTCTTTATCCTCTTGGATATCCTCCTCTTCATCGAGGCCTATATTTTTCTTATATTCTTCAAGTCTTTTTTCTCTTTCTTTTCTGTCGGCTTCTTTATTTATTTCTGTTTTAATATCTTCGGAAGCACGCTTTACATCGTTTATTACTTTCCCTAAACTACGTGCCAGTTCCGGGATTTTGTCCGGACCGAAAACCAAAAATACTACTAATAAAATAAGTAGAATTTCACCTGAACCAAAATCGAAAAAAAGTAGAGTCACAATTTTGTTTTAATATATCAATGCAAAAATAGTAAAAAAAAGCCCCGTCGTGAAACTAATCATGACAGGGCTTAATTATTTATATTTTAGTATTATTTCTTACGCTTTGACTTAACTTCACTTTCTTTCTTATCTTTTAAAGCATCTGATTTACTTCCACCAAGTAAATCATAAACAACAGGACTGGCAGTGAACAATGATGAATAAGTACCTATTACAATACCTACCAACAATGCGAAAATAAATCCACGAATTACTTCTCCACCAAATATAAAGATCATTAATAATACAACAATAGTAGTACCTGAAGTATTTATGGTACGAGCTAATGTGGAGTTTAGTCCTGTATTAATATTATCTATTAGTTTGTGTTTTGGGAATAATGAATTATTCTCTCTGATACGGTCGAAGATAATCACGGTATCATTAATAGAATAACCGATAATCGTTAGGATAGCAGCAATAAATGCCTGATCCACTTCCATGCTAAATGGCATAATAGAATAGAACAATGAGAACATACCCAATGTAATTAGCGTATCGTGGAACAAGGCTGCTACACCTGCCAAACCATATTGCCATTTTCTAAATCTAACTGCTATATAAGCAAAGATTAAAACAAGGGCGAAAGAAATTGCAAACAATGCTTTATCTCTGATATCGTCGGCAATAGTCGGTCCTACCTTTTGTGAACTTAAAATACCTAGCAACTTATTATCGCCCTCTGTATCACTGGAAAATTCACTATATTTTATTTCCGTTGTATAATATGATTTTAATCCGCCATATAATTTTGATTGTATAATGGAATCAACTTCTGTCCCTTCATCTTCGATGAGATATTTTGTAGTAATCTTAATCTGGTTACTGGAACCAAATGTCTTCACCTCAGGTGCAACATTATCGAATGAATCGGTAAGTGACTTTCTAACATCAACAGTATTTACATTTTGGTCGAAACGTACAAGGTAAGTTCTACCTCCTGTAAAGTCAATACCAAAATTTAATCCGTGTGTTGCTAACGAGCCGATACTAATAACGATAAGAGCAAGTGAGAAGAGATATGCTTTCTTTCTACTTCCAATAAAGTTGAATTTTGTATTAGCGAGTACATTTGCTGTTGCTTTACTGGCAAAAGTGATAGGCATATTTTTTCTCTGCATCCATGTGAATGTCATTCTTGTAACAAAAATGGCAGTAAATAATGATGAAAGAATACCTATAATAAGGGTAGTTGCAAAACCCTGAACCGGACCTGAACCAAATATATAAAGAACGATACCTGTTAATAATGTGGTAACGTTACCATCAACAATTGCTGAGTAGGCATTTTTGTAACCGTCAACAATTGCCAGTTGCAATCCTTTTCCGGCTCGGACCTCCTCTTTAATACGTTCGTAGATAATTACGTTGGCATCCACTGCCATACCTAGAGTAAGAACAATACCTGCCATACCCGGAAGTGTAAGAACTGCTCCAATAGAAGCAAGTACACCAAACAGGAAGAAGATATTTGTTATAAGGGCAATGTTAGCAACAACACCGGCACGGCTATAATAAACTATCATATATGCCAACACAAGAATAAAAGCAAGAATAAATGAATTCATTCCAGAGTTAACTGCCTCGCGACCCAATGAAGGACCAACAACGTTTTCTTCAACTATTCGTGCTGCAGCAGGCAATTTACCGGCTTTAAGAATATTTGCAAGGTCTTGTGCTTCTTCAATGGTCATTCCACCACCTGAAATTACTGAACGTCCACTGGGGATTTCATCATTTACAACAGGGAATGAGTATACATAATCGTCGAGAACAATGGCTATTTGTCTTCCAATATTTTCTCCAGTCAATCTTTTCCAGATTTTGGCACCTTGTGAATCCATCTGAAGTTCAGTAGTCACTTCTCCATTCTGCCCATAATCCTGACGAGCATCAGCAATAACATCACCAGACATTGCGGCACTACCATCGCGTGAACTTGCTTTTAAAGCAACAAGTTCCAAAAGGTCAGGAGTTTGAGGTTGAGGCTTTACACTCCATACCAAACGCATTTCCCTGGGGAACACATCTTTTACTTTGCTTAGCATATTATTAATGCGTGCAGTATCTTTTATGGCAGCAATACCTACTCTTGCAGTTTTAACTGCATAAGGTCTTCCATTTTCGTCAGTATTATATGAAGGCATCAAGTATGCATAAAGAGGATTATCTTTAGCATATTGCTCAAAATTAGCATCACTATTTGCTGCGGTGGTGTCAGATTCTATCTGATTTAGCAGGTCGTTTGATGAAGTATCGGCTACATTATCGATAGCTTCAGCAATTTCATTGTCTTCAACTGCTTTAATTGTTTCATCTTGTGAAACTTGCTCCTGAGCACTTTCTCCAACGCCTTCGTCTGCAATACTTTCTTCCACACTCATTTCTTGCTTCAGCCTTCTGTTGGCTTCATCGAAATAAGTATAAACTTCAGAGAAATTATAGGTCTCCCAGAATTCAAGTTTTGCTGTTCCCTGCAATAACTTTCTTACACGCTCAGGATCTTTAATACCTGGTAATTCTATTAGGATACGTCCTGAAGTGGCTAGTTTTTGAATATTTGGCTGGGCAACTCCAAAGCGGTCGATACGTGTACGAAGAATCTGAAAAGATCTGTCGATAGCGCCATCTGCTTCTGTTCTTATAACCTGAAGTACTTCAGCGTTTGTTGAACTGGTAGTAATTCCCTTGTCCTTAAATTCGAATAAGAATATGGATGCCAAACGTGCATTTGGATCAACTTCATTAAATGACTCACCAAACAGAGTTACAAAATCATCACCACTGTTTTTTTGTTTTTGATGAGCAAGAGTCATTGCCTGGCGGAAAACAGCATCCTGACTGTTTCCTGATAAAGCGTTAACGATATCAGCAACGGAAACTTCCAGAGTTACGTTCATTCCACCTTTTAGGTCGAGACCAAGGTTAAGTTCACGCTCTTTTACATCATTATAGGTATATTTTGCAACACCTAAATTATACACAACAACATTTGCAATGCTGTCGAGATAATATTTTTCTCTTTTTTGGGAGATAGAATCGAATAGATAAGATTCTAATACTTCGTCTCCATTGGCCAAATCTTTTGCCAGTTGCTGAGCAGTTTCATTTACAGCATAATCCTTAGCATTTCCTTCTGCGCGATAAGCGAAAAAAGTAAAACTAAGTTGATATAAACAAACTAATGCAAAGGCGATTGCAAAAAACTTTATAGCTCCTCTGTTCTGCATTTGTAAACTTTATTAATTATTTTACTTCAAATTTTTGAGGGTGCAAAATTAGAATAATATTTGACATTAAACAATTTTAATATTACAATTTACATAAGTAGGTGTGAATTGTTATTTATTATGTATGCAATAAGCACTTAGTTGACATTTTTTGAATAATTAAGTCCAGAATCACACATTGTTGCTGCAAATAAGTTAAACAATGTTCAGAAGTTTAAAAGTTCTAATACTCAAAGGCTCAAAGACTCTGAAGATCAAAGGTTTAAAAGATTAAAAGATTAGAAGATTAGAAGATTAGAAGATAAATGGATCAGAGGGTTAATGGATCAGAAGATAAATGGATCAGAGGGTTAATGGATTAGATACGGAGGAACCGGCCTCAAAGGTAAACAAATCCGCGTTTATCCGCATAAATCCGTGTTATCTTCCTATAAATTTGTTTTTTGATACTATATGTTAGATTTATGAACAAGTATTAGAAAAATGCGCAACCCTGCCTCGCCGGCAGGCAGGTCGTAACCCGCAACTCGTAACCCGCAACTCGTAACTCAAAACTCAATTTCTCAGCCATTTCCACATTATGGCATAATTAACTTTCTGTCCGTACATTAGAATACCTGTACGATATATTTTTCCGGCCATCCAGGTAGAGATTACAAAACCAATAATAAGCAGGCTCATAGAAGTGGCTATCTGCCAGATGGGAACTCCAAAAGGAATACGAATCATCATAATTACAGGTGATGTAAGCGGAAACATTGAAAGGAAAACTGACAAACTACTATCGGGTTGATTAATAATTAAGCCAGATAAGGCAACAGAAAATATTAAAGGTATTGAAACCGGAAACATAAATTGCTGAGTGTCGGCATCATGATCAACAGCACCTCCTATGGCAGCAAACAATGATGCAAAAAGTAAATATCCTCCAAGGAAGTAGAATAAGAAACTAAATATCATCGTTTTAAAGTTAATACTTGATATTATTTCGGTAACCATAGCAAAGGGATCTGCTCCATTTGCCTGGCTTGCAGTATTAGTAATTTGGCTTTGAGAAGATAACATACTCAAAGCATCTGTATTTCCTCCAAAAATTCCCGACTGGAAAATACCTAAAAATACTCCTGTAAGAACTATCCATAAAAGGAATTGAGTAAGACCTACCAATGCTATTCCAACAATTTTCCCCATCATCAACTGGAATGGTTTTACAGATGCAAGTATTACTTCAACAATACGATTTTGTTTTTCTTCCATAACACCTTTAAGAACCTGAGCTCCAAACATAAAGATGAAGAAATAAATCATCAGGCCTGCAAAAATCGCAAGTCCTACTTCAACTTCAGTATTACTTTTCTTTTCAATACCACCCTCTTCAACTCGTATTGTAGAAAGATTGATATTTACTTTTGATGATTTTATAACTGTAGGATCGATACCGGAAGCAAGTAATTTTTTGTTTTCCGCTTCGGTTTTCATTACCGACTTAATATATGATGTTAAATTTAACCCTGCCTGCTTTGTGGAGAATAATTCAGCATAAACAGGTATATTCAGTTCAGTTTTTGGAATATAAAGTAATAAGTCGCCTTTTTGATAAAGAGCAATTTCTTTATCTGTTTCCAAATCCTCGTGAACATGATAGAAACTAATATTATCCTGATCTTTAAATTTCCCGTAATACCAACCCGTTTCGTCTAAAACAGCAACATTTTTTTGAGTTGCCTCACTCCAGTCGGCAAGAAATGCAGGAAGAATTACCATGGCAGCCATTAACACAGGCCCAAGAATAGTCATAATAATAAAAGACTTTTTTCTCACTCTGCTGAGGTACTCACGCTGTATGATTAGTAGAATTTTGTTCACGACTTTTTGTTTAGTTTATCATCTTTTTTTAATATCGGGCAGAAATATCTGTGCCTTCCACTTCACTAATAAAAATATCGTTAATACTTGGCAATATTTCGTTAAAGGATTTTATTTTGCATTGGGAATTCATTTTACTAATCAATTCCGTTGAATTAGAACCATTTAACAATCGTATTTTCGATGAATTAATTCCCTTATTGTTTTCTGTTGAAACAATTTCAAACTTATTATTATCGAGACTTATTTCGCCTGAAGGCTGATAATCGATTTTATAAATATTGGGTTTGTACTTTTCTTTTACCTCAGTTATTTCTCCTTCTAATATAACTTTCGACTGATTAATAAGTGCTATATTATCACATAATTCCTCCACTGAGGCCATGTTATGAGTAGAAAAAATAACCGTTGCACCCTCATCACGCAAGTTTAATATTTCCTGCTTTAGCAGATTTACATTTATGGGATCGAAACCACTAAATGGTTCATCGAAGATTAATAATTTAGGGTGATGCATTACGGTTGCAATAAATTGTACTTTCTGCTGCATACCTTTTGAAAGTTCTTCAACCTTTTTATTCCACCAGCCACCGATTTCAAATTTTTCGAACCACTTTTTTAGTTCCCGGGTTGCATCAACACGTTTAAGTCCCTTAAGTTGAGCAAGATAAACAGCCTGCTCTCCTACCTTCATTTTCTTATAAAGACCTCTTTCCTCCGGAAGATAGCCTATAAGGGAAGTATCTGAGGGCTTTATTTTTCTTCCATTGAGAAGAATTGTGCCCTCATCCATAACCGATATCTGGTTAATAATTCTGATTAGGGTGGTTTTACCTGCTCCATTGGGGCCCAGCAATCCGAAGATACTCTGATCTGCAACCTGAATACTTACATCATCAAGTGCTTTGTGATTTATATAAGTTTTACTAACGTTTTTTGCCTCAAGTGCATACATTTAGAAATATTTTATACGGGTAAATTCACTTAACTAAAAAATTCTCTCATTCTATCGAAGTAACTCCTGTCCTTTGCACTTGGCGCTGGTTTAAAGTTAGGAGAATTTCTAAGTTTCTCAAGAACTTCCGCCTCTTCTTTACTTAAAACTTTGGGAGTCCAAATATTTACGTTTACAAGTATATCTCCCCTACCATAGCCATTTACATCAGGTATTCCTTTACCTTTAAGTCTAAGGACTTTTCCTCCCTGAGTACCTGGAGTAATTTTTATTCTTGCTTTCGAGTCAATGGTAGGTACTTCAACAGTAGTTCCAAGAGCAGCATCCACAAAATTAATATAAAGGTCGTATAGCAGGTTATTTTCATCTCTGATTAAATCAGGATGTTCTTCCTCCACTATCTGCACCAGCAAATCGCCAGGAACGCCTCCACGAGCAGCATGATTACCTTTTCCGCTCACCGAAAGTTGCATACCTTCGGCAACACCGGCAGGAATTTTTATGGAAACTACATCATCACCTTTTACTATTCCATTTCCATGGCAAACATTACATTTATTAGTAATTATCTCCCCTTCTCCATTACAAGTTGGGCAAGTAGAAGTTGTTTGCATTTGTCCCAAGAAAGTATTGGTTACCTGCCGAACCTGACCATGACCATTACATGTAGTACAAGTTGATTTACCACTTCCGTTAGCGGCACCACTTCCATGACATGAATCACAGGGAACGTATTTTTTAAGTTTTATCTTTTTCTCTACGCCATTTGCAATTTCTGAGAGAGTAAGTTTAACTTTAACTCTTAGGTTTGAACCACGGTTTACGCGGGTACGTCTTCCGCCCTGGCTGCTAAAGCCACCGCCGAAACCGCCTCCTCCGAAAGCTCCTCCAAAAATATCTCCAAAATGGCTGAATATGTCATCCATCGACATACCTGCACCACCACCGCCAAAACCAGCAGACCCCGACATACCTGCATGACCATATTGATCGTAACGTGCCTTTTTCTGTGGATCACGCAAAACCTCGTAAGCTTCGGCCGCTTCCTTAAATTTTTCTTCTGCCTCTTTATTATCCGGATTTTTGTCTGGATGATATTTAATAGCCATTTTCCGATAAGCCTTTTTCAGCTCATCGGCAGTAGCATTTTTTGATACACCTAATATGTCGTAATAATCCCTTTTGCTCATGTAAAATCTTATTATTAATTGCCTACCACTACCTTAGCGAACCTGATTATTTTCCCGTTCAACAAATAGCCTTTTTGTATTACATCTATTACCTTTCCTTTCATGTCTTCACTTGGTGCAGGAATATTAGTAATGGCCTCATGAAAGTCTGTGTCAAAATCTTTTCCCTGAGCCTCCATAGGCTGTAAGCCTTTTTGACTTAAGATGGTAAATAGTTTATTAAATATTAATTCAACTCCTTTTACCGACTCTTCTTGTGCATTATTGTCACTCATGGCAACAAAGGCTCTGTCGAAATCATCGAGTACCGGTAGTAATTCAACCATTATGTCCTGAGAGGCAGTTTTTAATAAATCCAACCTTTCCTTACTCGTACGTTTACGGTAATTGTCGAACTCGGAATAAAGTCGTAAATACTTATCATTAAGTTCACTACACTTTTCTTCATATTCTGCAAGCAATTCTTTGTCAGTCTTTTTTGCAAATTTAGATTTCTTCTTCGACTTCTTTCCCTTGTCCTTTCCTTCAGGCTGATCTTCAGTCTTTTCCTCGACTTGGTCCTCGAAACTTACATCCTCAATCTTATTATCTTCGGTATTAATATTTTCTTTTTCTTTCTTTCCCATGTTATTTCTAAAATTAATTAGGTATTTGTGCCAAACAAATATATTGCCAAGCATTAAAAACAGTCATATTGACAGGTGGAAGTTATGAGTGCGATAAAGTTCATAGAGTGCCTAGAGTTCATAGAGTTCATCGAGTGCCTAGAGTTATAAGTGCCTAAAGTTACAAGTGCGCTAAAGTTACAAGTGCGCTAAAGTTAAAAGTGCCTAAAGTTCATAGAATTCATAGAGTTCATAGAGTTAAAAGTTATAAGTGCCTAGAGTTATGAGTTTTGATTTACCTTTAACGACTAACAACTAACGACTAACAACTAACGACTAACAACTCACTAGTGTCCGGTTTAAACTACCAGATTTTCAGTTGATTACAATCAATATCATTTGTTTTTTGCATAG
>JBFFLX010000019.1:0-33939 GCA_041554435.1 Bacteroidales bacterium | reverse complement strand
GGACTAAAACTAGTAAATGATTACCCTGATTTAGGCTTTATATCTACCAAATAAAATTTAACTTTAATTTCCTATTTTATTATGTCATTAGATAAAAAATTATCTATGAGGTAAGTATGATTGAGTTTATCACTAAGCTTGGCATATAATTAATGTCCTTATTCCCTATGATTTAAGTTAAATCAGGCACTAATCTGCCATGTTGTCATTAATAATGTACTGGCATAATACTTGAAAAGCACATATGAAATATTTTGAAATTAATTAAACAAAAAAATAAAAGATAAAATGGGAAAAATAATCGGAATCGACTTAGGAACTACAAATTCATGTGTTGCCGTTATGGAAGGTAACGAACCTGTAGTTATTCCAAACAGTGAGGGACGCCGAACTACTCCTTCTATAGTTGGCTTCACCGACAATGGAGAAAGAAAAGTAGGGGATCCCGCAAAAAGACAAGCAATTACAAATCCAGTTAATACAGTTTCATCTATAAAGAGATTTATGGGAAACTCTTTTAATGAAGTGACTAAGGAAGTTAGCAGAGTTCCTTATAATGTTGTAAAAGGTGACAATAATACTCCCAGAGTGAAAATTAACGACAGAATGTACACTCCACAGGAGATTTCAGCAATAGTACTTCAAAAAATGAAAAAAACTGCTGAAGATTATCTTGGTCAATCTGTTAGTGAAGCTGTAATTACTGTACCAGCATATTTTAACGACTCTCAACGTCAGGCTACCAAAGAGGCCGGCGAAATTGCAGGACTTAAAGTAAGAAGAATTATAAATGAGCCTACTGCTGCAGCATTGGCTTACGGTCTTGACAAGAAAATGGAAGATCGCACAGTTGCAGTTTTTGACCTTGGAGGTGGAACATTTGATATCTCAATCCTGGAATTAGGAGATGGTGTATTTGAAGTAAAATCAACTAATGGTAATACTCACCTTGGTGGTGATGACTTCGACGAATTGATTATCGACTGGCTTGCAGAAGAATTTAAAAAAGATGAAGGTCTTGATTTGAAAAAAGATCCCATGGCTCTTCAGCGTTTAAAAGAAGCTTCCGAAAAAGCAAAAGTTGAACTTTCAAGTTCTAATGAAACAGAAATCAACCTGCCATATATTATGCCTGTTGATGGAGTTCCAAAACACCTCGTACGTAAATTAACAAGATCGAAATTTGAACAACTTTGTGATTCTTTGATTCAGGCAACTATCGACCCTTGTAAAGCTGCTCTTAAAGATGCTGGCTTATCGGCATCAGATATAAATGATGTTATTCTTGTGGGTGGTTCTACTCGTATTCCTGCCATTCAGGAAATTGTTAAAAATTTCTTTGGAAAAGAGCCTTCAAAAGGTGTAAATCCTGACGAAGTTGTTGCAATTGGTGCTGCTATTCAGGGTGGTGTTTTAACCGGTGAAGTTAAAGATGTACTTCTTCTTGACGTAACTCCTTTATCCTTAGGTATTGAAACTCTTGGTGGAGTATTGACAAAACTTATTGAATCGAATACAACTATTCCAACAAAGAAATCGGAAACATTTTCCACTGCAGCTGATAATCAACCTTCTGTTGAAATTCATGTACTTCAGGGAGAGAGACCAATGGCAAATCAAAATAAGAGTATAGGACGTTTCCACCTTGATGGATTGCCACCTTCACCTCGCGGAGTTCCACAGATTGAAGTAACATTCGATATCGACTCTAATGGTATTTTAAATGTTTCGGCAAAAGATAAGGCTACTGGAAAATCACAAAGTATTCGTATCGAAGCTTCTTCAGGACTTTCAGAAGAAGAAATAAAGAAAATGAAAGCTGATGCAGAAGCCAATGCCGATGCCGATAAAGCTGCTAAAGAAAAAATTGACAAACTAAATGCAGCTGATGCTCTTATTTTCCAAACTGAAAAGCAGTTAAAAGAATTCGGAGACAAACTTCCTGCTGATAAAAAATCAGAAATTGAAACCGGACTTGAAGAATTAAGGACTGCTCATAAGAGTCAGGACATTGCTGCAATAGACTCAGCAATGGAAAAACTTAATGCAGCATGGCAAAAGGCCAGTGAAGACATGTATAAAGATGCCGGAGCTGGTGGCCAAACTCCTCCAAATGAGGGCCCAAACCCTGCTGATTCAGCTGGTAAAGGTGGTGATGATGAAGTTACAGATGTTGATTTTGAGGAAGTTGATGATAAATAATTAACAGTTTGAAAATTGTTGAAAAGTTGTCGGTGAAAACCGGCAACTTTTTTTTTGTATATGACAATATGTTTTTAACTTCGTAGGTTCACTTTATTGCTTTTTTAAGTTCTTTTCTTAAATATTAAGTAATAATATGATAGGAATATTTCCGAAACTTTTTGCAGATTTATTTTTAAAATTAAATTTATATATATGAAAAAGAGTATTACACTTAGAAAAATTATGCTTCAGGTCTTTTTTGTATTATCGCTTAGCTTTGGGTTAAATGCTCAGTCGATAGTTACAAATGGCGACTTTGAAAGTTGGACCGGAGGTCTGCCAGATGCTTGGACAACCATTGATGTTGGAATAGCCGTAACTCAGGAGACTTCAATAGTGCACAGTGGAAGTAGTTCTGCTTCAATTGATGTGCTAACTGGAACTCAGGGAGATACTGATTTCCGCCAAAGCGTTTCTGTGGAAGCCGGAACCACTTATGATGTTAGTGTGTGGGTATACCATACCGAAGGAAATGTAAAGGCACGTTTGTATGTTGGAACATATCTACAATATTCTGATAACACTATTACAGGTTCATGGCAGGAAATGACTTATACCTATGCTGCAGGAACAACTGGTGATATCGAAATTGGTTTACGCTTTTACGATCAAGCTGGTTTCGACGGTGCTGAAATCGTTTATGTAGACGATTTTAGTATTACTCCTCAGGTTTCAACAACAGAAGTTATCTACCTGGAAAGTTTTGATAGTAACTTAGGTCAAACTACTCAGTATTCCGGTATTGGAGCAGAAGTATGGGAATGGGCTAATTATGGTCTTCCTCCAGGATGTTCCGTTATGAATGGATACAATAGCGGTGCACAAGACAACGAAGATTGGTTGATTACAAACGCTATCGATTGTTCAAATTATACAAATATCTCACTCAGATTTGATCATGCCAGAAATTACGCTGATAATTCAGGACTGTTTGTATTGATTTCAACTGATTATGATGGCTCAGGAGATCCTAATAGTTTTACCTGGACTGATCTCACAAGTCAATTTACTTTCCCTACAGGTGGTTGGACATTCATTGATGCCGGTAGTATTGATATTACCGCAAATACCGGAAGTTCAACATACATAGCTTTTAAATATACCAGTACCACTGCTGCTGCAGCAACATGGGAAGTTGATAATGTTACTGTACAAGGTGATTTTAATATTAGTGCTTTTATTGCAGGCTCATTTAATGGATGGAATGGAAGTGATCCTGATTACGAAATGGCAATTAATACAAATGGTGTTTTTGAACTTACTAAAAGTTTAGCTGCTGGCTCACATGAATATAAAGCAGTTGAAGATGGTAACTGGTATCCTGGTAATAATAATCAGACCTTTACTCTTGCCGCTACTGAAGATGTAACATGGAAATATAATTATGATGCTAATCTGGTATTTCACACTATGCCTGTTGTTGCTGGAAATTTCCTTGAATCTATTGGTGGAATAAACTGGGATCCAGGTGAATTACTGGGAGAAATGAGTGATGCTGAAGGTGATGATATTTATACTCTTGAACTTGTAATACCTGCGGGTAGTTATGAGTGTAAGGTTACTCTTAACCATAACTGGGACCAAAGTACAGGAGGAAATGTTCCTTTTACCACTGATGGAGTTGCCGCTACAATATTTACTTACGATTTTACAACTAATACTACCACAGTTACTGGCCCTCCGCCACCAAGTGCAACCGTAACCTTTATTGTTGATGATTCTGAAGGACAAAACTATGAGGGATTTTTCCTCAAGGGAAGTTGGGATGATAATGGAAATTATGACCCATCATGGAATAATGGTAACGAACATACTGCATTTTATGATGATGGTACTAATGGAGATGTTACCGCCGACGACCACATTTGGACTTGCCAGCAGGAATTAACTTCCGACGGAGGATCAAATACCTGGGAATGGGGTGTTAACGATTCACAACATCAATGGGCAAACGGTAACTGGACTTTCCAGGTTATTGATGGAACTGAGCAAACATTAACATGGACAGTTCCTACAAGCCCTTCAGTTGTTATAAACGAAATAATGTATAATTCAATAGGAACCGATGAAGAGTGGGTTGAACTTTATAATCCTACCGATGCTTCAATTAATTTGGAAAACTGGAAGTTACTTGATAGTGACTCAAACCATACTCCAATTGTAATAACATCAGGATACTCTATTCCTCCTTATGGATATTTTACTATTCAAGTAACTGATGGTGGTGCATTTCCTTTTACTCCTGATTTTAATGGATCAGGTGCTTTTGGATTAAATAATGGTGATGACAATATAAGAATGTATAATTCAGATGGAATTCTCATCGACAGAGTGCATTATTATGATGGAGGCGAATGGCCATCCGAAGCTGATGGTGACGGACCTTCTCTTTCATTATTCGATCCTGATACTGACAATTCTATAGGCTCCAACTGGATGCCAAGCACTCATGAAGGAGGATCACCCGGTGCCTATAACTTCCCAATACAGGTTCTCACACCTAATGGTGGTGAAGTAATCGAAATTGGAACAACTTATGACATCACATGGGATTATCACGATTTTACTGCTGATATAAAAATAGAACTTGTAAAAGAAGGCGAAGTTCCCGAATTATTGGTTTCCGGAATTCCTGCTACTGATGGCTCATTTTCATGGTACGTTTTCGAAAGCCTTGTTTCTGGTGAAGATTATAAAATGTTAATTAGTTCAGTTGATGAGGGTGGCCCTCTCGATTGGAGTGATGATTATTTTACTATAACCGAGCCTTATATAATGCCTCAATTGGTTTTCACAGAAATAATGTACAACCCACCGGAATCAGGTGAAGATTCACTGGAATTTGTGGAGATATATAATAATGGTGAAGAAGCAATTAATATGGATGGTTTTTATTTCTCACAAGGGCTTGAATTTATTTTCCCTGATGTTGAAGTATTACCTGATTCTTTCCTATTGGTTGCCAAAAATGCAGCAGCATTTGAAAATACTTTTGGCGTAACAGCATTGGAATGGACTTCAGGTTCATTGAGTAATGGAGGAGAAAGTGTTGAATTAAAAGATGCTTTAGACAATGTTATCGACCTTGTTGATTACGATGACTATCTTCCATGGGATACTCTTGCTGACGGTTATGGTCCTTCATTAACTTTATGTAATCCTGATGTGGATAATAATGTTCCTGAAAACTGGACGCATTCTGTATATTTTATTGCTGAAAATGCTGTTGGTGACTCAATTTGGGCAACTCCGGGATTTGGTTGTGCCGTTTCATTACTTCCAGGATTTGAAGCTGATATTACTCAGCTTGTGTTAGGTGGAAGTGTTAACTTTACCGACCTAACTTTAGGCGATCCTGTAAGCTGGATGTGGACATTTGAGGGAGGTACTCCTGAAACCTATGACGGTCAAACTCCACCACCAATTACCTACGATACTGAAGGTACATTCGATGTAACACTTTATGTTTCCGATGGAAATGGTGACGCAGAAATTACTTATCAGGATTATATAGAAGTTATAAATCTGGCACCGCCAACAAATCTTATGGCTGAGGTTGGTCCTTTCGACGATGTTCAGTTAACATGGAATTCGCCGGGAGCAAATGAACTTATTTATGACAATGATGTTGTTACAGGAGCATATAGTTATGAAGGCTATACCATGTCAACTCATATGTCACCAACAGCTCCTTGTAAACTTCTTTCACTAAAATATTATACCACTATTGATGATGGTGATAATACATTTAATGCAAATGTTTATGCCTGGGATGGAACTCAGCCTGCTACTGATTTAACTTATACTGAAGTAGCCACCGCTGTTGGAGATGACTGGACAGAAGTAGATGTTTCGGCACAGGATATTAACTTTAGCGGTGATTTCGTTGTTGGATTCGGTTCCGTAAATGCTACAACTTATGTTGGATATGATGCGAACCTTGACAATGGCAGAAGTTGGGATTTTGATAATGTTTCTGATTGGGCTCCATGGAATGAGGCCTATGTTATCAGAGCAGTTGTGGAATATGCTGATGGTAAGATTGTGGAAATTGGAAATATAAGTTCCGATGTTCAAGTCGACAGACTTAATTTTGCTAATATTTCACATCCGGTAGATTATTCAAATGTTTCTACTGTTGAGCCCATAAATGCTCTTATGGGTGGAAGCCGTGCATTATTGGGATTTAATGTTTATCGCGATGATGTTCAAATCAATACTGCTACTGTTACAGAAACTGAATACAATGATCCGGAACCAACTATTGGTTCACATGATTATTTTGTAACTGCAGTTTATGACGAAGGAGAATCAGCAGCTTCTAATGTTGTTTCTGTTGTGGTTACCGATATAAATGAAATAATTGGAGACAATATTTCTGTTTATCCTAACCCTTCCGATGGACAAATAACCATTGAAATTGCACAAGATGCAGAATACAACCTTAAAATTATGGACATAAGAGGTAAACTTGTTTATGAAAATAATATCGCTAATTCAACCAAAGTGAATTTAGCAGAGTATAGAAAAGGTATTTATTTAATTAGTTTAATTGATAAAACATCAAAAGATGTAATAGTTAAAAAATTAATTATCAGGTAAATATCATTTTAAAAAAAGAGAAACCAGATGTTTATTTTTTTGTTAAGCATCTGGTTTCTTTGTCATTAATAATATAAAAATATAAAATATGAAACGATTAAATTTACTCGGACTTGCGGTTTTGATTTTTACATCATTTACACTGTTAGGTCAAAATCTGGTTCAAAATCCCGGTATGGAAAACTGGGATGATGATTCAACTCCTACATCCTGGACAAAGGCTGAAAATATTAGTAAAGAAGCCGTAAATATTCATGGAGGTACATATTCTGCTGCACATATGTCGGCAAGTTCTACTATGGATTTAAGTCAGGATGTTCAAGGAATTGTTGGAGGACAGCAATACAGAATTCAATACTATTATCTGGATAATTCGATTTCTGCAAGAAGCCGTATCTGGTCCTATTGGATGGATGCTGAAGGCAATTATCTTGACGACAATGTAGACGAACTTCGCCCTGGCGATTATAGTACCGACAGTCCTGACTGGCAACATTATGATTATACTCTTATTGCCCCTGCAACTGCTGCGCAGTTTCGGTTTGAGGTAAGAGTTTATAAACAAGATGGTTTAACAGACGGTTATGTTTATTATGATGATTTCTCGGTTGAAGCTAATGTAACAAACGATCCGGAACCAACTAACTATCCAACAGAATTTACTGCAACTGTTAGTGGAGTTAATTTAACTCTTAACTGGACAGATGCAACTGGAGAGCAGTTACCAACAGGATACCTGATTAAAGGTGAAGAATTAATAGTGACTTCTCCAAATATTGATTTTCCCATTGATGGCATTCCTGAACCCGATGATCTTGATATTGAAGACGGTATGGTAACAGTAAATGTAGCCTATGGCGTTGAAAGTTATACTTTTGCAAATATGCATCCTGGTTCATTTTATAATTTCTATATTTTCCCTTATTCAAATTCAGGTGATAATATTGATTATAAAACTGATGGTGATGTGCCCTCTGTTATGGCGGAAACTCCTTCAATTCAGGTTATAAATCAGGAAGGTTTTGATGATGGTTTAGGAACATGGACCCCATATAATGTTATAGGCGATCAGGATTGGTATCAGTCGGAATATAGCGGAAAAACCTTTGCAAAAATGAGCGGATACAGTGGTGCTCCCTATGATAATGAAGACTGGTTGATTTCTCCTGAATTAAATTTGGTTCAATACGATTCTGTATTCTTTAGTTTTGAATCGGCATACAATTATTCAGGACCAGCCATGCAACTATTTATTTCCACCGATTATGACGGAACCGGTGATCCTAATGATTTTTCATGGACAGAAATTACAGATATGGCTGTGTGGTCAGAAGGAGGCTTTGCTTTCGCCGAATCAGGTAATCTTAATTTGATGGAGTATCTTCAGAATAATGTTTATTTGGCATTCAAATACACTTCTAATACTTCCGAAGCATCTACATGGGAGTTAGATTCATTCTTTGTTTATGGATATATGGGTGTTGGAGTGAATGAAATTTCAGATATAAATTTTGAAGTTTATCCAAATCCTGCCGTTAATGTAGTTAGTATAAACTCAAGCGAAAACGGACAGTTAAAACTTTATTCTGTAAATGGTCAGTTAATATTGGAAAAAAATATTAACGAAGGAAACAATACATTGAATATAACTAATGTTGAGCCTGGAATTTATATGGTAGAAGTTTCAACATCTAAAGGCAAAATGACTACAAAGAAATTAATTATTAAATAGAAGAAGTTTGAAATAGTTGAAACCTGCCGGATATATTTTTCGGCAGGTTTTTTTTATTTTTTTTTGATGCAATCTTTTACTGCAAATTTTGTCATATAGGCATTTGATATTTTTGTTTAACTTTACCAGCAAACAGGCAATAATAAAACAGATTATTAGTTTAATTTGAGAATTGAAAAGTATAATTAAAATATTAATTTTTATAGTCGTAACTTTCAGTTATTGCAACTCTTATGCCCAGGAGTTAAATGCTTTGCGATTAGAAGTTCCCGCCGACATCGATATAGAATCGTACCACGTTGAAGCAATAGCTGGAAAAGGGGTGATTGTTTTTTATGAAAGTAGTGAATTTACAACAGAGAAAAAAAGGAAATGGTATTTTGGTTATTTTGATGCCAATCTCAAACAAAAATGGTTGAAATTCTTAGTTCTTGAAGATAAAATGCAGTTTATCGACAGTTATGAGATTAGTAATAAACTTCATTTACTATTTAGAAATAATAGTGGTGGAAGGAATGAAGCAGGTTTTTATGAGATACTTAGTTTTGATACAAAGAAAGAGGTGTTCGAGCAAATCTCAGGAACTTTTCCTGCTAAAGCAGAAATTGTAGGTTTTGAAGTGATTGGAAGTACTGCATGCCTTGGAATAAATATCGATAAAGAAGGAACGGATTTGTTGTTTGTAAATCTTACTTCAGGAGAAATTAATCCTGTTCATCTGGCAGAATCTTATCCAAGTTATATAGAAACCGTTTTTGCCAACAGAGTTGATAATAAATTTTATGTCGCTGTAAAGGTAAAACAGGATAACAGATATATAAAGGACTTAATTAACATAGTTTCTACAAGTGGTAAAACTCTGGAAGTTAAAGAAATTATTTCTGATGATAACTCGAAACTGTTAAGGAAGTTTACATTCTGTGATAAAGATGGAGAACTTTATGTATTTGGCATTTACGATTATTATAAAGGCAGACTAAACGATTTTAGTAAGATGGAAGATGAGGATGATCCCAAAACAGCCGGATTGTTTTTTATAAATATTAATGATCAGAAAGACTTACAAGTACAGTTTATCGATTTTGTTAAATTAGATAATATCAATGGAAGTATTGCCAATAAAAAAGCAATTAAAGTAAAAAATGAAGATGGTGATAATGAGCAAGTTATAAGTGCATTTTTTAATATAAACAAACCTGAAGTTGTAAGTACGAAAGACGGGTTCTTGTTTAGTGCCGAAGCTTATAAACCGCATTATGTTACCGAAACTCGTATGGATTACGATTTTTATGGCAGGCCATATCCATATACTTATAGCGTATTTGCAGGCTATCTTTTCTACGATGTTATTATTGTTTCGCTCGACAATAACGGAAATCTACTTTGGAACAACGACTTTATCTTACGCGACCTAAAATCCTTCTCGCTAAAGCGACATTCACTTGTGTTTGAAGATGGGAACAATGTAACGGCTACCTATGTAAACAATGGCAAAATATTTGCAAGCACCTATGATGGCAGAATAGATATAGGAAGTGATGAATCGGATATTGCCAGTTCAAATGAAAAAGACAGGGTAGTTCAGGATGAAAATAACCATATTGAAAAATGGTATGATGATTACTTCATTATTTACGGATATCAAAAAATAAAAAACAGGTCTTTATCAAAAAAAGACGAACGAGTAGTATTTTATTTGAATAAAATAGCATACAAATAATTACAAGAATTGAAAAACAAAGCAAAAAAGTAGACATGAAAAAATTATGGCACATTTACACTTATTTTATTTACCTTTTTAAATCTAGATCCAGATATTCAACCCACTCACCCTTTGTTTATGAGTTTGTTGAAGCAGTTTTAAAGGACAAAAAATCTCGCAAAGAGTTTGATAAGTTGAATAAATACAAAGAGAAAACTTTTAAAAGCAGGACTCAGGTTGAAACGGTTGACTTTGGCAGTGGTGCGGGTAATAAAGCCTATCGTACTTTTACTACAGAAGTAGGAAAACTTGCCAAAAGAAGAACTCATAGCAAAAAACATCTTGAAGATTTATTTAAAATCAGCAACTATTTTAAGCCTTCTGTAACCTTAGAAATGGGAACTGCTGTTGGAATAAGTTCTCTTTATTTGAAAAAGGGGAATACAGAGGGCAGGCATATAACCATGGAAGGCTGTGCCGGTTTGGCACATGTTGCACAAAAAGGTTTTACCATAAATCATGCCGATGATATTGAAATTATAACCGGTAATTTTGATAATACACTTCCTGAGTTACTTAACAAATTAGATACTTTGGATATGGTTTTTTTCGATGGTAATCATAAAAAGGAACCTACTTTAAGTTATTTTGAGCAGTGTTTAAAACTTTCTAATGAAAACACTGTATTTCTCTTTGATGATATTTACTGGTCGAAAGGTATGACATCAGCCTGGGAAGAAATAAAAAATCACCCTTCCGTTACATTTACCATTGACCTTTACTGGATGGGAATGGTATTTTTTAAGAAAGGAATTTCGAAACAAAATTTTGTGATACGATATTAAGGCGAATCAAAATATTAATTATTAACTTTGAACTTTTAAAAGATAATCGATGGCCAAGGAAGAAATACTAAAGTTAGAGAATATATCCCGATTTTACAAAGTGGGAACCGAAACTGTTAAAGCATTAAACTCGGTTAGTATGAGTATCAATAAAAATGAGTTTGTTGCACTTATGGGCGCTTCCGGATCCGGAAAGTCAACTATGATGAATATTCTCGGATGCCTTGATACTGCAACTGCAGGTACTTACCATTTGAATGGAACTGATGTTAGTAAAATGACTGACAATGAATTGGCAGAAGTTAGAAACAGAGAAATTGGATTTATTTTTCAAACTTTCAATCTTCTTCCACGGTCTTCAGCCTTAGAGAATGTGATGCTTCCATTAATTTATGCCGGTATAAACAAAGTTGAAAGGCAAAAGACGGCTACAGAAACTCTTAGGAGAGTGCAGTTAGCCGATAGAATGACTCACCGTCCCAATGAACTTTCTGGTGGACAGAGGCAAAGAGTGGCCATTGCAAGGGCATTGGTAAACAATCCATCAATTGTGCTTGCCGACGAACCAACGGGTAATTTGGATTCAAAAACCTCGGTGGAAATCATGGGCTTGCTGGAAGCCATTCATAAACAAGGAAATACAATAATTGTTGTGACTCATGAGGAAGATATTGCCTTACATGCACACAGGATAATTCGATTGAAAGATGGTCAGATAGAATCGGATGAACTTAACAACAATATTGTTACTGTTAGTAGTTATCAAAAAGAAAGCGTTTCTTAATGGCAGGCGTAAAAGTATATACAAAGACTGGTGATGCCGGCCAAACCTCACTGGTAGGCGGAAAGAGAGTGAAAAAAAATCATGAGCGGATAATGGTTTATGGTACAGTAGATGAAATTAATGTTAATGTAGGTGCCCTGCGCGATAAGTTGGATAACAAAAACTTTATTGATGTACTTATAAAAATTCAAAACGACCTTTTTGTTTTGGGTTCATTATTAGCCTATGATGGTTCGAAAGAGGTAAAATTACCAAGTCTTACAAAAAAAAATATTGATTTCCTTGAAGAACAGATTGATATAATGGATAAGGATTTACCTGAGTTGAGGAATTTTATCCTTCCGGGAGGACATCCTGCAGTTTCTCAATGCCATATTTGCAGAGTAGTTTGCCGCAGGGCAGAAAGATTATTGGTCGACCTTATGGAAAATACCGATGTTGATTTAACATACGTAAAATATTTGAATCGCCTTTCTGACTACTTTTTTGTTCTGTCACGTAGTCTTGCTCAATATTTCAATGCCCCTGAGACCCCCTGGATCCCCGATAAACACTAGGTTTTTGAGAAATAATCATTTTTACTTGTTTTGCATCAAAAAAAAATTATTTTTGCAAAAACAAATAAGGAGTTAAAAACATGTATTGGACATTAGAGTTAGCATCAAAACTAGAAGACGCCCCTTGGCCAGCCACCAAAGATGAGTTGATTGAGTGGGGAATCCGTACAGGTGTTCCTGCTGAGGTAATTGAAAATCTTAAAGAGATTGAAGATGAAGGCGAAACATACGACAGAATAGAGGATCTATGGCCTGATTATCCTACTAAAGAGGATTTTTTCTTTAATGAAGACGAATATTAAAAAGTAGTTTACTTTTTTAGAGATACCGCTTTGATAATCAGAGCGGTTTTTTTATGCTTTGTATTTAGGCAACACTAATACCATCTTCCTCTTCCCTTAACATCTTTTCGTACCACGACGGGCTTCCTGTAGCAAATCCGGAAGTTAACTGATAGAACTTTTCCGCCGCCTCAACATGTACCCAATGAGAGGCATTTTCTATGGTAACAATCTCTGCATTTGGAAAATTATATTTTATCTGCTCAAAATCCTCAAGTAAAATATAGTCGGAGGCACCGCCTTTAATGAATAAGGTAGGTTTATTAAATTTTACCGAAGTGTTAATTGCATCGAACATGGTTTTTAAACTTCTTTCTATTCCCTCAAAGTTAAGTCTCCATTCAAATTCGTCTTTGTCGAGACGATGCAAATTTTTTAAAATGAAGAATTGAATTTTCTTTTCAGGAACAAATTTGGCCAACTGTTCTTCGGCTTCACTTCTGTGTTTAATCTCCTTAAGATTAATGGTTTTCATGGCCTCAATTATTTTTAGATGCTGCTTTCTGGGACCATAAGCTTTTAATGTTATATCAACAACCACAAGTTTTTTTACCAATAATGGATTCTCCAAAGCAAATCGCATTGCTACCTTACCACCCATTGAGTGCCCAATTATTATTGGGTCTTCTATTTCATTGTCATCAATAAAATCGAATAAATCATCCGTCAGGGCCAGATAATTAAAATTATCACTCTTGGGTGATTGTCCATGATTACGCTGGTCGGGAACAAAAACTTCAAAATTTTCCTGCGATAATCTCCTGGCATAACTTACCCAATTGTCTGATATACCGAATAGTCCGTGTAAAATTATTACTGGCTGGTCGCCTTCATTACCATATCTTCTGAAAAATAACTGCATGCTGCAAAGTTAAAGGATTTTGCTGTTCTGCTTCACCTTCTTTTTCAATAACTTTCTTAAATTTGAATAAAAAAAAATCATGGAATTCTACGATTTAATTGAAAACAGAGAAAGTGTAAGAGATTATAATCCAAATGAAAAAGTACCTCAGGATGTATTGTTGAGAATTTTAAATGCAGGCAGAATTGCACCTTCTGCTTCTAATAAACAGCCTTGGAGATTTATTCTGGTGTCATCATCCGAAAAACTTAAAGAAGTTCATGAATGTTATCACCGTGAATGGTTTAAAAATGCACCTCATGTATTGATATTAGTGGGAGATAAATCCAAATCGTGGAAGCGTTCTTATGATGATTTCGATTCCATAGAAACAGATATGGCAATTGCTATGGATCATATTATTCTGGCTGCGGAAAATGAGGGGGTGGGTGCATGCTGGATAATTGCCTATGATTATAATACTCTGGCCAAGGCCATTAAATTAAATGAAAATGAGGAATTGTATTGCATTACACCTTTAGGTTATCAAAACCCCGGTTTCAAAAAAAGAGGAAATAAAATAAGGAAAAGTATGGATGAAATTCTGGAAATAATCTAGTTCATATTTTTAAAAGTCGATTTCCGTACCTACTCCTTTTAAATGAAAATGTTTTCTTAAAAAATAAACAAGAGCATATACAATTGGGGTGTCGAAGAGAGCAAAAAGCACCTTAAATATATATCCATTTAATAATAGAATGCCAAATAATTCCCATTTAATAACTCCAAATGAACATAGTAAAAGCAATATTGTGATTGTATCAATTAGTTGTGAACTAAAGGTTGAAAAGTTATTTCGCAGCCAAAGATGTTTTCCTTTGGTAAGGCGTTTCCAGAAATGGAATACCTGAACATCAAGAAATTGGGCCAGCAAATATGCTGCTAATGAAGCGCCAACTGCTATAAAAGTAAAACCAAAAACTTTTTTAAATTCTGCATTATTTATTGGCGACCAGTTTGTAGCATTTACTGAGGTCGAAACTATTACAATCAGCAGCGCGAAAGCACTGGCAAAAACTCCGGCCTTTACTAAATTGTTTGCGCGCTTTTTACCATAAACTTCCGAAACCACATCAGTTACTAAAAATGTAATAGGATAAGCAATTATACCAACTGATAATTCGAAAGTATAAATCCCAAATGGCGACCAGGTGAAAAATTTCTGAAAGATTAAATTGCTGGTTACCAGTGATGTGATAAATAAACTCGCAAGTATAAGATATAGCATTTCAGCCTGTTGCTTCTTTTTTTTAGTCATGATGATAAGTTGTAATTAGATAAACGCTACAACAAACTATATATGTTTGTTAAGTTCGTTAATTAAACTTTCTGCCTGCATTACGCCTGCCTGTTTAAAAACGATATTTCCGTTTTTAAATATCATTATAGTGGGAATGTTTTGTATCATGAATCTTCCTGCAGCAACCTGATTTTTATCAACATTAACCTTTACGATATTTACTTTATAGCCAAAATGTTTTTTAACTTCCTTCAATATTGGCGGCATCATTTTACATGGTTGGCACCAATCGGCCCAAAAGTCAACCAATAGGGGAGTGTTACTATTTTTAAGTTCAGTAAAATTCATCATACTGCAATATGTTTAACACAAATTTAAAAAAATAGTAAAAGCAATTACCAAATACAACAATTTGCTGTAACACATATCTTATTTGAGTTCTCTTAAATACATATTAACAGTATTGTCGAGCCCATAATATAAAGCATCGGCAATTAGTGCATGACCTATTGATACCTCAGCAGTCCAGGGAATATTTTGAGCAAAATACTTTAAGTTGTCAAGATTTAAGTCGTGGCCGGCATTTATTTCCAAGCCAATTTCCTTTGCTTTTTGGGCAGTTATGATAAAAGGGTAAATTGCCTTTTCCCTGTTTTCATCGTACATTGCTGCATAACTTTCGGTATAAAGTTCTATTCTGTCGGTACCGGTTTCTTTTGCCCCTTCAACCATTTCAATAACCGGATCCACAAAAATCGAAGTTCTTATTCCGGCTTCCTTAAATTTATTAATTGTCTTTTTCAGAAAGTCTTTATGTTTTATAGTATCCCAACCATGATCAGATGTAAGTTGAGTAGGATCGTCGGGAACTAAGGTTACCTGATGAGGTTTGTGTTTTAAAACCAAATCGATGAAAGCAGGAATTGGATTACCTTCTATATTAAACTCCGTTGTTATAATAGGCTTCAAATCTGCCACATCCTGATATCGTATATGTCTCTCGTCGGGGCGTGGGTGTACTGTAATTCCCTGAGCACCATAAATTTGCAAATCCCTGGCAGTTTTAACAAGATCAGGGATATTTCCTCCCCTTGCATTTCTTATGGTGGCAATTTTATTTATGTTTACGCTTAATCGTATCATTATCTTAATTTTGTACAAAATTAATAATTTGATCATCAAATAACATTAAAATGAAGGTAGTTATTCAAAGAGTTTCAAAGGCGAACGTATTAATTGATAATGATGTTAAATCAGAAATTGGGAAAGGTTTGCTGATTTTATTGGGAATTGAAGATGCCGATAGTGAAGATGATATTGAATGGCTTTGCAATAAAATTATTAATTTAAGGATATTCGATGATGCCGAAGGAGTAATGAATTTATCACTCAAGGATATTAATGGTGATGCCATAATTGTAAGTCAGTTTACTCTTCATGCAAAAACTAAAAAGGGTAACCGGCCTTCATATATAAAGGCTGCAAAACCCGATATTGCTATTCCTCTTTATGAGAAATTTGTTAAGATATTTGAAACCTTCTTAGGGAAAAAAGTCGGAACTGGTGAGTTTGGTGCAGAAATGGAAATATCCCTAACAAATTCCGGTCCTGTCACAATAATAATTGACACTAAAAATAAAGAATAGGTTTTACCTTCTATAAGGTCTGCTTTAAAAAGTAGTCCCACAGAACATCTTTAGGTGGGTTTGCAGTAATTGAAATTTCTTCTTTACTAACTGGGTGAACAAAATTCAAATACCTTGCGTGTAGACTAATTGATGCATCCGGATTACTTCTTGGAAATCCATATTTTAAATCGCCTTTTATGGGACAATTTATTGCAGATAACTGAGCTCTTATCTGATGATGACGACCTGTTTTTAAATCAATTTCAAGCAAATAGTAATCATCGCTTTTTGCAATAAGTTGATAATTTAATATGGCTTGTTTAGCACCGGCAACAGGAGAAAAGCCAGCAAAAGATTTATTTTTCTTAGTATTCCTAACCATATAATGTGTCAAGGTACCGGAGGGATATTTAGGCGAATTTTTCACAATTGCCCAATATGTTTTTTTTACCTCCCTTTCTCTGATCATAACCGTAAGACGGCTAAGAGCTTTGCTGGTTTTAGCAAACATAACCGCCCCGCTTACTGGCCTGTCGAGACGGTGTATTACTCCGGAGAAAACATTGCCTGGTTTTTCGTATTTCTCTTTAATATAGGATCTTACATCTTCAACTAAGGGTGTGTCACCTGTTTTGTCGCCCTGTACAATTTCTGAAGGTAACTTATTAACCACAATGATGTGATTGTCTTCGTAAAGTATTCTTTGGGAAACAGGAGTAAACATAATTATTATTAGGTAGTTTCTTAATATTCCTCTTTGTTATTCGGAAAATCAACTGATTTTACGTCTGCAATATATTTGTGGAATGCTGAAATAATTCTGTCGTGAAGATTTTCATAGCGACGCAAGAAGCGTGGGGAGAAGTCTACATTTATGCCAAGCATATCGTGTAAAACCAAAACCTGACCGTCAACACCATTACCAGCTCCTATGCCAATAGTTGGGATTTTAACGCTATCAGTAACTTCTTTGGCTAAAGTGGCAGGAATTTTTTCCAATACTATTCCAAAGCATCCTGCTTTTTCAAGTAGCAATGCGTCTTGTCGTAGTTTGTTGGCTTCATCTTCCTCCGTAGCCCTTACAACATAGGTTCCAAATTTGTTTATTGATTGGGGTGTTAAGCCTAAATGACCAATAATTGGAATACCAGCGGAGAGAATTCTGTCGACAGATTCAATAATTTCAGATCCTCCTTCCATTTTAATGGCGTTGGCTCCACTTTCCTTCATAATTCTGATGGCCGAATTTAAAGCCTCTCTAGAATTACCCTGATAGGAACCGAATGGTAAGTCAACAACCACAAGTGCTCTGCTAACTCCTCTCATTACAGAAGATGCATGATAAATCATTTGATCTAAAGTAATTGGAAGAGTTGTATTATAACCAGCCATAACATTGGATGCGGAATCACCTACCAATATTACATCAATACCTGCTTTATCCAATAATTTTGCCATCGAATAATCGTAACCGGTGAGCATGGAAATTTTTTCGCCTTTCAACTTCATCTCCTGCAAAACGTGAGTTGTAATCTTTGGCAATTCTCTTGATGAATACATAATCAATAATTTATTTCTGCGACAAAAGTATTAAAATCATTAACAAAGAAGGCGAATTTTTAATTTTGCTTTCAAGCATTTATTAATTCATCGAAAAAATCTATAAATTATGCTATTGATTTTATAATAAATTTGCCCTTTTTAAGTTTTTGATTGAACAGAGACCAAAATATGAAGTTCAGTATTTTTTCAAGATTTATAATATTATCCATTTTTGTTCTCCCTACGCTTCTTTATGCTCAAACAGCGAGGGTAGAAGGTTATGTGTCAGACAGTTCGACGAATAATTCAATCGACCTTGCCAATATTGCAATTTTAGGAGAAAGGGGAGGAACTACTTCCGATCCCAATGGTTTTTTCTCATTGAAAGTTCCTGCCGGGAAAGAAATTATTTTAGCAGTAAGTTTTATTGGCTATCATGATAAGCAAATCAAGTTAAGTTTAAAAGATGGAGAATTAAAGAAATTAAATTTTACTCTTCAACCCATGACTACTAATTTGCCGGGTTTTGAGGTAAGAGATGAAAGGCTTCGAACGGAAAGTCTGGTAAGGCTAAACCCTAAGGATGCTTCTCTCTCGCCATCAATTTCTGGAGGTTTAGAAGCAGTTATTAAAACATTGCCCGGAGTTTCTTCAAATAATGAAATGAGTTCTCAGTATTCTGTACGTGGAGGTAATTTCGACGAAAATCTGATTTATGTAAATGATATTGAGATATATCGCCCTTTTTTAGTTAGTTCAGGTGAGCAGGAAGGATTGAGTTTTATTAATCCTGCTTTGGTTTCATCGGTACTGTTTTCGGCCGGAGGTTTTGGAGCTGAATATGGTGATAAAATGTCGTCGGTGCTGGATGTGAAATACAAAACACCAACTGAATTTGGGGGATCAGTAGCCTTAAGTTTGCTTGGAGCAGAAGTTGCTTTGGAGGGTGTAAATAAAAAGAAAAATTTTACTTATTTAGTTGGTGCCCGATATAAAACAAATCAATACATCTTAAATAATCTTGAAACTGAAGGTAATTATAAACCTCGTTTTATTGATGTGCAGGCACTTTTAAATCACAAAATAAGTGATAAATGGGATCTTTCATTTTTAGCTTATTATTCTGAGAATAAATATAAAGTTGTTCCCACAAGCAGAGAAACTGATTTTGGAACATTTCAACAAGCTTTTCGCTTTAAAGTTTATTTCGATGGAAATGAAATTGATGATTATGAAATGGGTCAGGGAGCATTAACTCTATCTTATAAACCAAATGCAATTACAAATTTAAAATTGATTGCCTCGGCATTTACTACCAATGAATCGGAGACTTACGATATTCAAGGGCAATACTGGATAGGCCAGCTTGATAATAGTTTAGGAAGCGATGATTTTGGAGATGTTGTTGAACAGCAAGGTATTGGAACATTTTTAGAGCATGCCAGGAATAGATTTAAAGCCACAGTACTTTCTTTTCAGCACAAAGGAAGCAGGGCAGGAGAGAAGTCATTTCTAAAGTGGGGGATAAAATATGATCATCAGATTATAGATGATAGAATAAGAGAATGGGAAATGATAGATTCTGCAGGTTATTCATTGCCACATACTACTGATGATCCGGGTAGTCAAAATCCTTATCGTCCTGATTTCAATATCAATTATTTTGTGAAGGGAAGTAATAGTTTGTCAATAAACAGGATGTCGGCTTTCATATCCGACCAATGGGTATTCGATTTAAAAAATAAGGATAATATAACTTTAACAGCTGGTGTACGTTCATACTTCTGGGATTATAATAATGAACTTTTGTTTATGCCCAGATTAAATCTGGCCTATAAGCCCTATAAAAAGCAGAATGTTGTTTTTCGCTTTTCCACCGGATTATATTATCAGCCACCTTTTTATAGAGAGATGCGTAATATGGATGGTAGTTTAAATCCCAATATAAAATCGCAAAAGTCTGTACACTTTATACTGGGAAGCGATTACCGGTTTCAGGCATGGAACAGGCCGTTTATTTTTACCACGGAACTCTATTATAAATATTTAGACAACTTAATTCCGTATGTTGTTGACAATGTGAGAATAAGGTATTATTCGGATCAGCTGGCCAGGGGATATGCTGCCGGAATTGATTTGAAGGTTTATGGAGAGTTTGTGAAGGGTGTGGATAGTTGGATTAGTTTGTCGTTAATGAAAACTCAGGAAGATATTTATGACGATTATTATTATAACTATTTCAATGAAGATGGTAAACTAATAGGTTCCGGAATTAATATTGGAAGTTCGGCCAGTGATAGTAGCAGGGTTGAGCCCGGATATCTTGACAGACCTAGCGATCAGAGAATTAACTTCTCGGTATTTTTCCAGGACTATATTCCCGGACAACCTTATGTGAAAATGCACTTACGCTTAGTTTATGGTACGGGTCTTTCCTTTGGTCCTCCCAAATCAGAAAGGTATCAGCAAACATTACGTATGCCCGATTATAGGAGAGTTGACATAGGTTTTTCTTATGAATTTATTAATGAGAGAACAAGTATGGGCCCCAAAAACCCATTACGTAATGTTAAAGGAATGACGGTAAGTTTGGAGGTTTTCAACCTATTACAAATATATAATACCATATCTTATGTTTGGATTAAGGATATTAACAACACTCAATATGCCGTACCTAATTATTTGACCCCAAGATTACTTAATTTGAAGTTAACGGCTAATTTTTAAGCTGCTTTATTGGGTAACTATTTTACTAAAGTAACAGTTCCTGTGTCTTTATGTGATTCACTCATAGGTCCTTCTGAACGAAACTGATAAAATACTTTCCAAATATATACTCCCACAGGAGCATCTTCGCCATTTATTTTTCCGTCCCATAAATCGTATTGATTTTTAGAAGAAAATATTAGTTGTCCCCATCTGTTGAAGATATTAATCTCAAAAAAGTCAAGTTCTGCATTAGCAACAACTCCAAATTCATCATTTTTACCATCGCCATTAGGAGAAAAGGCATTGGGAACAGCAAAAATAAAGTCCTCTGAAATTTTTACTGTAACTGCAGAGCATTCAGTTACTCCACATTGGTTTTGCCATTTTACAAAATAATTTGTTGTAGTTTTAGGTCGGAATACTTCCAATGGGTTAGAATTTCCCAGATATTCTCCACCACATGAATCGCTGGTCCAAATCATTTCTGTTCCACTTCCACCAAAAGCCTCTAAACTTATATCTACTTCATCTAAAACATTAAGAGAGTCGGGTGTTGCAATTACCTGATCAGGTATTAAAGGCAGAGGGTTAATTGTTACTATAGACGAAGTCAAACTCAATGACGGATAAAATCCATAACTATTTCTTATGATAGATGAAGAAATAAAATTTACCTCGGGCTGGCCATCTTTTATTGCTAAAAAGTTTAGACTAAAAATACTACCATCATTAATGCTTACCCCTATATCGCTACTCCAATCAAAATATATAGTATCGTTTGAATTTGTAAACTGTAAATCAGAAATTTCATTGTTTATATTAGTTATATCAATAAATTCAAGTTTATTGTCATCATAAGTTGCTATAAAGTGCAAACTATCAATGTCGATAAAGTTATTAATATCAAATACTAAAGAAACTGTTTGCTGCTCACAAACAGTGTTGTCTTCTATGCCACCAATTACTTCGGGAGCTAAAACTACATTAAGCATGGCATTATCACTGTATAGTGGAGAGCATTCTCCATCTAAGAAACATCTGTATAAATATGCATCCATATCTACTGTTGCATTGCTTACAGTAAGTGTACTTGTAGTAGCACCATCATAAGTTGCATTATCAGTAATATCATTCCAGTTTGCTCCATTGTCGGTACTTAGTTGCCATTGAAATGACAGATTATTGATTCCGTCAACCTTATAAACAGCAGTTTCTCCTGCTTCAATTAAGGTGTCGGATGGATTTAAGGTTATTTCTACCAAAGGCAAAACAATAATTTCTATACTTTGAGGAGGCAGGGTTGAAAACCCATCGGTAACCTCCACAAAATAAGTTGTATTTTCTGTTGGTTCCACACTAACCACAGTTTCGCTTCCACTATGATTAAAACCAGGAGGGTCTGAGGTCCAGGTTGATATATAATTACCTGAACCGCCTTCGATTTGAATTTCAATATCACTTGATTGGCCCAAACAAATAGTTGAAGGTAATGCTTCCAATGATAAAATGACTAAGGGACCTCCTGTAATATGAATTGTTAAAGTGTCAAAACTGCTACACAGTGAACTACCGTCGGTAACAGTAAAAGTGAAAAGGGTGGAGTTTTGTAAAATAACAGTTTCAGGATCTGTAATATTGGGGTCTTGAAGCATATTATCTGGTGTCCACTCAAAGTTTAAGGGTCCGGGATTTCCATCCATAGTAGCATGTAAAACTGTGGTTGTGCCATAAGGTATAGAAGTTGCATCGGCTGTAAGCTCAGAACTGGGACTTTGTTTAATATTAATAGTGTGAGAAGTTGATTCAGATTCGCAACCTTCCTCAACCATGAGACTAATTGTTTTCAATCCAGAAGTACTCCAGATTAATTCATAAGGTCCTGATCCAATTCCGCTTATAACAGTTGCGCTTCCGAATTCCCAATTGTAAATTGCTGATGTAGAAGCACTACCTGTATAAGTTACAATTGCAGTATCAACCGAACACATTTCAGCTGGTAAAGCAAATGTGGAAGTTGGGACATCGCGAACATTTACTGTGCAATCGTCATAATAGTAACTTACGGCATTAAAGTTTATATCATCCAGAGCAAAGTCATTACCCGAGCCTGCTGTATTCTGGTTTACGATACTGATAGTAGCAGTTGTTGAATTTCCTGAATCCCATGTTTCAAAAAACTTTATCCAGACACAGGTGAAACCACTTGCTGTAAAGGGTGATCCCAATAGTTCATCATTAATTTTAAATTGCAATATCGCTGGGTTTGATGCAACTAGACTGGTTACCCATGCTGAAAACTCATATTCTGTATTAGGTGTAATTCCAAATATTGTTGTGCTCCACACTTTAACATTTGTTTGTTGTGCTCCGTTTACAGCCATATAATTTCCAGAACCACTTGTGTGGTCTCCACAACCTTGAAAACCTGTGTGATTCCAACTAGCATCATTAGTTATGGCATAAGTTCCTTCAGGTTGTAAGGCATTATAGCCTGGACTATAAGTATATTCACTTGTAAATCCTGTATTTCCATCTTCAAAATCACCATTTTGAACAAGGTTAACCAAACTTACAGATCTGGCTTCAAGTGTGTAAATGGTTGTATCAGATGGAGTAACCGTAGGTGTTAAAATATTGGGGTTACTAATTGTAGGGTCATTGGGAACGGAGGTCCAGGTATAAGAATACATTCCTGGTCCACTACCTTGTAATTCTACTGATTCTCCAATACAAATAGTTGTATCAGGACCAGCATCAATTTGCGATTTTGCACTTAACAATAACAATGTAAGGACTACAAAAATGTAATACTTCTTCATACATTCGATTTTGGGCTACGAAAATAGTGAAATAATTCCGTATCAATAAGTAAGCAAATTGTATTTTCTACAACTCTTTTATCTCATTTACCAAAGCCTGAATACTATCCTTTGCATTTCCAAAGAGCATTCTTGTTTTATCGTTGAAAAACAAGAAATTTTCAATCCCTGCATAACCTTTGCCCATACCTCGTTTCATAACAATAATATTTTTGGATTCATGAGCATTTATAATTGGCATTCCATAAATAGGACTCGACGGATCATCTATTGCAGCAGGATTAACAACATCATTGGCACCTATTACAACTGTTACATCAGTATTTGGCATATTTGGATTAATACTATCCATTTCAACGAGTTTTGTATACGGAACATCAGCTTCAGCAAGGAGTACATTCATATGACCCGGCATTCTTCCTGCAACAGGGTGTATAGCAAATTTAACATCCACACCTTTGTCTTCCAGTAGTTTGACTAAATCATTACATGCATATTGTGCCTGTGCTACAGCAAGTCCGTAACCTGGTACAATTACAACCGATTGAGAGTAACTTAGTAATACCGAAGCATCACTGAGAGTAATTTCTTTAATATTCCCTTGCTCTTTTCCTGCGGCGGCACCCCCACCTCCAAATGATCCGATTATAACATTAAGTAGTGAGCGGTTCATGGCTTTTGTCATGAGAATTGTAAGTATGGAACCCGCAGAACCTACGAAAATACCTCCCAATATCATTGCCTGATTGTGGTAAATGAAACCGGCCATGGCAGCAGCAATACCAGTTAGTGAGTTTAGCAGTGATATCACCACCGGCATATCGGCACCTCCAATTGGCATAACAAACATAATTCCGTAAACTAGGGCAATTGCCAATAATGCATAAGCCAGTAAAGTTTGAGTTGCAGCATCTATATCGAAAGCTAACATATATACCATTAAGGCAATTGTTACCAGCATTAATGCCATATTAAAGTACTTGACCCATCCTGCAAAAATATCACCTACTTTACCATCCAGTTTTCCATAGGCAATCATTGATCCTGAAAAAGCAATTGTTCCTATAACTAATCCTAATAAAGTTACTAATGCACTGTCGTTATTGGGATTTGAGTATTCCATAAGGGCTACTAAGGCTGATGCTGCTCCTCCGGTTGCATTGAAAAATGAAACCAATTGAGGCATGGCAGTCATCTTAATTTTTTTCGCAATTAAGGTGCCAAGTATAGAACCAAATACTATTGCAATAACAATAATAATTATGTTGTTAAGGCCAATGGCACTGCCGTCATCACCGCGATGGAGAAAGAGAGTGGTAATCATGGCTAAACCCATTCCTCCGGCAGCCCAAAGATTTCCCTTTCTGGCTGATTCTGGATGGCTCATGAATTTCAATCCAATTACAAATAAAATGGCGGCTACTAAATAACTTATTTCCAACCATACGTCACCACTTGTGATTCCTAAATCTTGTAAACTTGTATTCATAGCTATTTCTTCTTTTTCTTTTTAAACATTTCAAGCATGCGGTCGGTAACCACAAAGCCTCCAACAACGTTAAGTGTACCAAATATTACAGCTAAAATTCCGAGAATTAAATTAAGGCTGATACCATTCAAATGGGTATGCCCCAGTAGAATAATTCCACCTATAATAATTACACCTGAAATTGCATTTGCCCCCGACATTAGAGGAGTGTGCAATACTGAAGGTACGTTTGAGATAACTTCAACACCCAGAAAAATCGAAAGGGCTATGATGAAAATCACCTCTTTATTTTGATAGAAATAAACAAGAAAATCTTCCATTTTATTTTTTATTTTTTTTGAATAATTACTTATTAGTATAAATTGATTTGAGTCGTGGACTGATAATTTCTCCGCCATGAGTTATGCATGTACCTTGCAATATCTCATCCTCCAGGTTTAAATTAACCTTGCCTTCATCGTCGATTAAAACTTTCAGAAGGTTGACTAAATTATTACCATACATTCTGCTGGCATCATTGGGCATATCAGAAGGATAGTCAGACTTTCCAATTATCTTCACTCCTTCTTTTATAACTGTTTTGCCATTTTCGGTAAGTTCGCAATTTCCCCCTGTAGAGGCAGCCAAATCAACTATTACGGAGCCTGGTTTCATGGCTTCAACAGAACGTTTTTCGATTAATATAGGAGCCTTGCGCCCAGGAATTTGTGCAGTACAAATAATAATACTTGACTTGGCAGCATGATCATGAATTAATTCCCTTTGTTTTTCTTTAAATTCCTCAGTTTGTTCTACGGCATAACCTCCTGCATCAGCATCTTCTGTGGCACCTTCCACTTCAATAAATTTCCCGCCAAGGCTTGCAACTTGTTCTTTTACTTCCGATCTAACATCGAATACTTCTACTACTGCTCCTAGTTTACGTGATATTGCAATTGCTTGCAAACCCGCTACACCAGCCCCCAAAATCAAAACTTTTGCCGGGCGAATTGTTCCGGCTGCCGTCATGAACATAGGCATAAAATTTGGTAAATTCATCGCTGAGTCCAATACTGCTTTGTAGCCTGCTATAGTAGCCATCGACGATAATACATCCATGGCCTGACCACGTGTTGTTCTGGGTATCATATCCATGCTAAATGCAGTAATTTTCTTCTCCAAAAGAAAATCAACAATTTCTTTGTCGCCTAAAGGATTAAAAACACTTATAATGACAGATGTTTCACGCAGCTTATTTAAAACCTCTTTTTTAGGGGCATTTATCGACAATAAAATGTCACTTTTTTTAAGAATAGTTTCGATATCTGCAATTTCTGCACCTTTTTCCTTGTATTCTGAATCGTAAGCAAAAGCTTTTTCACCCGCTCCTTTCTCTATTAAAGCAGTTGACTTTAAGTTCTCGATGGCTTTTAACCCTTCGGGCAGAAGGCTTATACGGTTCTCATAATCAGGTTCTTTTAGAATTCCTATTGTCATTTTTAATAGTTTGTTTTTAATGAACAATCATAAATTATTCGTTAAAAGTAAAAAAATTATTTGAAATTATTCTAAATTAGAAAAAATTAATATTTTTGCTAACGAAAAAATATACATAAATATGGTTATAAATAAAAACACTGTAGCAACTTTAGTATACAGTATTCATATAAACAATGCTGAAGGAGAGGTAATCGAAAATTCTCAAGACGAACCTAAAGATTTATTGTTTGGATTTGACCGAATGATAAGTGGTTTTGAAAGCAACTTGATGGGCAAAGAAGCTGGAAGTGATTTCAAATTTAATATAGATGCTGCTAATGCATTTGGTGAAGTAAGAGAAGAAATGGTTGTTAATGTACCAAAGGCTGCATTCATGGTTAATGGTGAATTACGTGAAGACCTGATGTTTCTTGGCAACACTATCAGCATGATGGATAATAATGGTCGTCCGTTGAAAGGAAAAGTTATTGAAATTACTGATGATAAAGTTCGTATGGACTTCAATCATCCTTTAGCAGGCGAAGGTTTATATGTTTACGGCAAAGTATTAAATGTAAGAGATGTAACACCTGAAGATTTGGAACCAAAAGGTGGTTGTGGCTCAGGAAGTTGTGGCTGTTCAACGGAAGGAAACTCTGAAGGTTCAGGATGTGGCTGTTCAACGGAAAAAGAAACTGCTGATTCTTCATCAGAAGGTTGTTGCGGAGGAGGCTGCGGCTGTTAAGATATTATTGAATTATTTGTTAAAAGTTCTAATTACACTAAAAGCCATGGTTATCAGCCATGGCTTTTTGTTTTTCATGATTTGTATTTTTTATATGGATCTGACTTCTTTAAAAAGTAAGAGATTATAAAATATCTGAAAACCTTTGCCAGAGATATTTTTAACTGTCCCATTTCATTGCCAAATTGTTTATAATAGTCGTTGAGAGTATCTTTTTGAAAATTGAGTATTTGGTTTAGTTCGTCCGAGTCCTCATAGTATCCACAATGGAAATCTGCAGTAGCATAAGCCTCGTCAGGAAAAGGCTGATCTCCCAGGCCACTTATTCTAAAACAATTTTTTAAAAAGTCAGAATATTGAATACGGCAATTTTTTCCACCGCTGAGGTTAAAAATCCTCTTGTTCAGTTGAGTTGTTTTTTCTATTGCATTAATAAAAGCGGTGGCAGTATCCGATGTAGTACAAATTTCCATTTTTGTCGCCAAAGGCATATGAAACATCAAAGGGTCAAACTTTTGCCTGGGATGCATTATGGCAGTTAATCTGAAAATACTCCAGTTTAATTTCGAGTTTTGAATCGCCTTTTCTGCTTTGATTTTTGTTCTTGCATATTCATCACCGGGAGAGTCTTTTAATTCGTCACCAACTTTTATCCATGGATTTTTAAGTCTGTCGCCATAAACAGAAATAGATGAAGAATACAGAAAAAACGCATTTGGAGAATTTTCTTCCAATGATTTTACTAAGTTTACTGTCCCTCCAAAATTAACTTCCTCTGTCATTTGCTTTTTAAAATCAGCCTCGGGAGGAATAACTGCTGCTAAATGAAGTACAATATCTTTATTTTTTGTTGCTAAATCAGTGGTTTCCTTGTTTCGTATATCACCGTAGATAATCTCAACCTTATCCTTAAACTTTTTAGTCAGTTTCCGGTGTTTGTAGGAGTTTTTTACTAAGATGGTGATTTGATAGTTTTCGGTATGTGATACAAGTTTTGTAAGTATTTCGTAGCCAATTACACCGGCTGCTCCTGTAAGGAGTATATTTTTTTTCAAATTTTATTTTGTTAATGAGAATTAATGAGATTTATTTTTTTCGTTAATACCTAAAAAGTAAAAGTACTATTTTTATCAAATATTAAAGCAAGTGATATGGATAACTTTTCAATAAGGAAATTAACACGACAGGAGATGAAAACTGCTATTTCATGGGCAGATCGTGAGGGTTGGAATCCTGGTATTCATGATGAAGAATGTTTTTATAATGCCGATCCAAATGGATTTTTTGCAGCATTATATGGAGATAAAATTGTTTCTATAATATCAGCAGTAAAGTATGATAATAACTATGGATTTGTTGGATTTTATATTGTAGATCCTGATTACAGAGGAAAGGGATATGGAATAGCAGTATGGGAAAAAGCAATGGAATATCTTGATGGCTATATTATTGGTTTGGATGGAGTTCCTGAGCAGGTTGAAAATTACAAGAAATCAGGGTTTTTATATGCACATAGAAATATTACTTTTAAGGGTAACTCAAAGAAAATTAAAGCGGGAGATAATAAGGTCTGCGAACTAAATAAAAAAGATTTACACATGCTTAGGTCCTACGATTTGCGGTTTATGCCGGATAGCCGGGATGCTTTTTTTAGGTGTTGGATGTTACAGGATGATAGTTGGGTTATAGGTATTATTGAAGATGAGCATATGAAGGCTTATGGTAAAATCAGAAAGTGTAATGAAGGATACAAAATAGGGCCATTATTTGCTGACGATGGAAACAAAGCATTGAGTATTTTCCTGGAATTACAAAACAAAATACCGGAAGGAAGTTCTTTTACAATTGATATTCCTGAAACAAATAAAGCATCATTACAAATGGCAAAGGATTTTGAAATGGAATATTTTTTTGAAACTGTAAGGATGTATAAAGGTAAAATTCCAGAATTGCCACTCGATAATATCTTTGGTATAACAACCTATGAATTAGGTTAGTAGCTTATTCCAAATAACAACTCAAGTTGTGAATCAGAATAATTTAAGCGATAGGTATATCTTGTTCCAATTGTAAAAATGGCAAAATGACCCAGAAAATTCCACTGTGTATAAAGTTCTGCTCCAACAGCATTATAATTTATCTGAGTGTCGATATTATACATATTATCTCCAAAAACCTGTGCGTAAATACGACTTAAATAAGCCACCGAAGGGATGTCCAGATCAGGATAAATAAGAGGGAAGGCATAATCGGCCTTAAAACTTAAAAACTTATTAAATGTAACAGAGGAATATCCTCTTGCCGATGAGATAAAACGGTTGTAACTATATCCGTTAATATTCTTTTGCTGGTAGCCCGAATAAATTCGTAAACCATGATGATTTATAAAGGATGGAAAATATAAATAAGTTTCCGCAGCAAACTGCTCATTTATATTTAGTGAATTTAAAGTATGTTGGTAAATAATATCAAGACTTTGCCCCCAAGAGGGGAAAATATCTCTTTTCGACCTTTTTAGCCTGTTATATAAATAAATACGATATGTTAATCCGGTAAAGTTATCTTCATGAAATTTATAAAGAGTATCTTTCATGCTTAATATCTTTCTTTCTGCTCCGATATAAGGCTGAATTCCCCATATCCATTTACTTCTTGTGAAATTAAGTGGGACATAAATACCAAGACTTAAGTTGGTTTCATTATATTTTATTTCATCGTATTTTTGAGTGCTGTCGTTAAGTTTAAACTGTCTTCTTCCGGCTTGTTCGGCACTAAACCTGATTACCGGCCACCATCCGTAATAATCGTAGGTAAATTTTAATCTCCCTCTTTCTTCATCAGTATCATAGTAATATCCAATTCCTGCAACAGATGTGCTTAAAAGGTTTTGTGATAATAAGTTAACCCCAGGCGCAAAACTGTAATTGTCGGCATCAATAACCGTAGGTCCCCATGAATGAAAATTAAATAAGTGAGTTAGTTTATTGTAGTTTTTAATTTCATAATCAACATTTTCCTTATTTACATCATCCAGATTAAAGGTGTTAGAAGTTGCAAGTTTATCAATGGGGAAGTTCGTTTTTTGATAAGTTTTGTTCACTTCGTAAGAAGAATCAACTATTGCTTTTACTGATGAAATCCGATAACCATCGGCAGTGTATTCTGCAAACAAAATTTCTTCTCCTTTTAAAGTGGAGAATTTTAAATCGGAAACATTAAAACGGGTTTCGGTTAGTTTGTATAATTTATTGTTATTAAGGGTTTTAATATAAATATTGTTGGTGTTCCCGTAAGGTGCTGAAAATAATAGTTTATTTCCATATTTAGATGCAAATTTAATATCATCATAAGTGAATTCTGTTAGTTGAAGGTGTTCGTTATTCCCTATATTATACTCGAATATTGCCTTGCCTTCATTTCCCAAACCTATGTAAATAATCGATTTATCATCATTGCTCCATTGGGGGCTTATAATAAATAAATCATCTTTGTTGCTACTTTTGCTAATAATTGTTTTACTTTTCAGATCAATAATAACCAGACTATATTCTCCATTTTCACTAACCTCGCTTGCACTTATGTATTTTGAATTATGCGAAAGTTGCGGGCTAAACAGTCGGCTTTTTTTTGTGATTATTTCTGTTTTTCCGCTTTTAAAATTATGCACTTTAATTATTGAAAAGTCTTTTAAACTCCATCTTAAATGATATGCTTTTTCATTCCAACAAATCAAACTGTCGTTGGCAGATAAAGAGTTTCCATAAATAAAACCAGGAGTAAATAGCTTCTGTTCTTTGCCTTCTTTTGTGATCATCACAAAACGGTCGATATCATCTAAACCTCTCTTCAAGACTATAAAATTACCATTTGATATTAAATTTGGGAATCGATAGCTTGTAAATGACTTATTTTCAGGCTGATTTACAAAATAATTTATTTCTTTATTATCGGTTTTCGACCAATTATTTTTGAGATTATTCATTACATCCTTATAGAATCCAACCTTCCCTTTACCGTGATACTTTTTAATGGCGGAAGTAAAAGGAACAAGCATAAATGGAAGTTTCGAAACTCTGTTAAGAGTAGTATTCCAAATTTCTGAGCCATGTTTATCCATTCCATATAAAACCATTTGATAACCTAAGGTATAATGGTCGGGAGTATAATTTTTAAATGAACCGAATTGAGCCTTGTCGTAAGAATATATTTTTTTATCAAGCAATTGGGCTTTTAGGTCCATGCTAAAATCAGGGCTTCTTCCTCTTCCACTGCTACTGTAAAGGCTTTCGGAAACTACAGCGTCACCTTCGATAAACCAAAAAGGCAGGAATGCTCCAAAAACAATGGCAGTTGCCTGATCTCCAATGAGGTAGTATAGGCCTTTTGTGAAACCCTGACGCATTTTTTGCATTTGTACGGCATGACGATATTCATGTAAACTAAGTTGTTTGCTCCAGGTTTGAGCATAGATCGACTGGTCGGGCATTTCAAAAAAATCACCATGAAAAGGCGTTGGCGAAACCATGGCATTGGAAGTAGTAGTTTGATTATGGAGTACAATTTTAAATTTTCGCAGTTTCGAATTATACTCACTATTCACTGCATTTTTTGATAATTCCAGTTGGTTGGCATATTCCATTGCTCTTTTAGTATAGGATTCAGGAAATATAATTTTAAAGGAAGCGGTATTAATTTGCTTCCATTTTAAAGATGCAGGATCTTGCCCGGTAATATAATACTGAGCAGAAACACCGGAACTAATCAAAACGAATAATACTAAAATGACAAATGCCTTGAGACTGGTAGTAAATTTCATAATTCAAAAATACCCGAAATTTTAAATGTGCATATTATTTTAAGGTGGAATACTTCAATTTAATAGAAAGTTAACAGAAATAATTAATTTTAAATTGTAAGCAATTGGAAAATAATACAAATACTAATAAAAATACTTATCTATTAAATTAATTAACTCATTACTATCAACAGGTTTGGGGAGATAATCATTACAACCTGACTTAATGGCTTTTGCATTATCACCAGCAAGCGCATAGGCAGTTTGAGCAATTATAATAACTTTTTTATTAAACTTTCTAATTTCCTGTGTTGCTTCATAGCCACCTATTATTGGCATTTTTATATCCATTAATATTAAATCGATATCAGGATTTTCTTTCATGATATCAATTGCTTGCTTGCCATTAGAGGCATGATATAGTTTAGAATTAATTTTCTTTAAAATTGCGGTAAGATATGCATCTGAAATTTTCTCATCCTCAGCAATTAATATTTTTAATGTTTTTTTATTGGAAGAAATATTCTCTTCAATCGCTTCAGTATTTATTTGTTCTCCTTTTTCGCCCTCTTTAAAATAAGGTAGCGTAAAGTAAAATCTTGAACCTTTATTTTCTTCCGACTCAACCCAGATTTTGCCTCCAAGCATTTCGATATATGCTTGTGTTATGGAGAGCCCCAAACCTGCACCCTCAAAAACATTTGAATCTTCAATATCGGCCTGAACAAATCTGTCGAAAATTGCTTTAATTCTGTCTTTTGGAATTCCTATACCAGTATCTTTTACATAAAATTCAATCATTTTGGAAGGAATACCTTTTTCAATAATAAGTTTTGATGAACTATTTAAATCATCGAGTCGTGAATCAACAATATTATAGCCAAATTGAATTTCTCCCTTACGGGAATATTTTATGGCATTTTTAATGAGGTTTGTAAATATTGCATATAATTTCTCTCTATCAGTAATGATATTTAATTTATCTTTAGTTACAATTGGGTCAAGTTTAAGATTTAATCCTTTAATATCAGCCTCTGGTTTGAAAAAAGTAAATAAAAACTGTAGTTGTTCATGTATATCGCATTTAGAAATGTAAACATCCATCTGCCCGGCTTCAATTTTGGAAATATCCACAAGGTCGTTAATAATATTTAGCAATCTTTCTCCGCTTTTTTCAATTATTTCGACATATTTAGCATGTTCTTCACTGCTTATGCTGGTATCTTTAATGAGTTGAGAGAAGCCTAAGATTCCATTCATGGGAGTTCGTATTTCGTGGCTCATATTAGCAAGGAATGCTGATTTTAACCTGTCGGATTCTTCGGCTTTTAGTAGTGCTTCTTTTAAGTTTTCCTCGGCTTTTTTACGATAAATAGCCATGCTTATCTGACCTGAAATAAATTCTAATACCTCCTGATCTTCGTGCGTATATGCTAATTTATCTTTATAACTCTGTACTGCAATTACTCCAATAACTTCATTATTAATTTTTAATGGTACTCCAAGCCAAATAACTGGTCTTGTTCCATAGCCTGCTATTTCTCCTCTTTTTTCAAGTTCTTCTTGATCTTTTTTGGAAAGCAATAATGATTTTTTTGTTTTAACAATTAGATGTGCAAGAGTTTTGTTATCAGGAAAAGAAGAGAGATTATCAATCTCATTTACAAAGAATGGAAAATTAAGAGAATTTGTTTGAGGATTTATAAGCGTTAAATAGAAGTTTTTTGTATCTATTAGTTTGCCTAATTCGTTATGAATCAGATTTGTGAGTTGACTTAGGTTGTCGGTTGTGATAGCAGCAGTTGC